>JAJECR010000062.1 GCA_022821935.1 Candidatus Latescibacterota bacterium | reverse complement strand
AGTCCCCATTCGCATTCAGCCAGGCGGGCCACATGATGCACGGCATCGCCCACTTCTTCCTGGCCCCCATCCGCCGCTTCACCGGCTACCAGATAGGCCGGGCGGACATTTCCGCGATGCTGGGCATTGTTCTGCTGGGCGTCGTGCATGGTCTCGTACTGCATCAGGCCGCCGCGCTTGTCGCGCAGCCGGCCGGTACCGCGGCGACTATGATCCTCGAAAGCATCGTCTATCTGATCGACTTCATATTCGATGTGCTCTTCATCGTGATACTCGTCCGCGCCGTGCTCTCGTTCTTCAATCCGGACACGGGCAACGCGCTCTTTCAATTGCTTATCCTGTACAGCGATCCCATTCTGGCGCCGATACGTAGAATACTACCGTCTACGTACGGCATCGATTTCTCGCCGCTCATCGCGATTCTGATACTCAGGTTTATCCAGATAAGTCTCCTGCCCCTGCTGCTTCGGATCTGACAGGCGCGGACCAGAAAAAGAGGTGAATGCATGGACATCAGTCCGGAAGAAATACGGAGCCAGAAATTCAAGTCGCGCTGGGTCAGCGGTTATGATATGGATGAAGTGGAGGCGTTTCTGAACAAGACCGCCGACGCCTTCGAAGCACTGGCAGGAGAAAACCAGTCCCTGCGCGGCAAGGTCACTGAGATGGAAGGGGAGTTTGACGATATCGGCAGAAGGCGTAAGCTGCTCGAAGACGCGCTGGTGTCCGCGCAACGGGTCATTCATGACATGAAGGCCAATGCGATGAAGGAAGCGGAGAACGTGCTGAAGGAAGCGGAAAACCAGGCGGATCGCTGGATCGCCGACGCGAACAGCCAGGTCTCCGAGATCAAGCGGGAACTCAGAGAGCTCACCTCGTTACGGAAGGACTACGAGGTCAAATTCAGGATTCTGCTGGAATCCCATCAGGAACAGTTCAACTCGATGCGCGATCGCGAAATGGAGAGTGATAACGGGGAGAAATCGACGTTGAATCTCGCGCCATAGACTTGGCCGTTGCGCCACGGTTCCGGCCGGCGCGTCACAGTCTCGTCCAGCGCGCCACGGTTCCGGCCGGGCTGAATCCGCGCTTCAACTCGATTCCCGCTGGCAATGCCCCGTGCAGCAAGATGACGTACGACCGAATTTCGACGATGGCACGCAGGTTGGGAGACCGACTCCAGGGAAGTGAGATTGTCGGCCTGATGTTTCCCTGCGCATCGCCGCCCGTAATGCCCTGGAAGGCCATGGACGCCCGACAGTCCTGGGCACCCTTCGAAACAGTTTATCAGGCCGGCCAGGTACTGCTGCCTTCCCTGGGAAGCGGCCTGGACCTGGAACGCAGAATCGACGCGGTGCGGGTCCTGCGGGTGTTGGGCGCCGAAGGTCTGCTGATCGCCTTCGGGTGTTACGCACTGACGGGCAGGCTGCAAGCGGGTTCCTTCGTGCTCATCGACGATCACGTCAATTGCACTGGCGAGAGTCCACTTCGGGGACCGAACGACGAACGGCTGGGACCGCGGTACCCGGACATGAGCGCGCCCTACGACGCGCGCTGGGCGTACCGCCTGAAACAAGGCGCCGCATCGATGGGGCTCGATCTGCACAGCGCGGTGTATGGTAGGGTCGGCCGGAACGGAACAGGTGAATCAGATGCCTCGTGGGTACAGGCGGGAATCGATGTGACCGGCGATGGTCTGCTGGATGAAGTGATCGCGGCGGTACACTGCGGTTTGCCGGTGGCGGCGGTGGGTGTCGTTGAAAAGGGTTGGCCGGACGACGAAAATCCTTTATGTTCGTCGGTGCCCGCGCGTAGTGAGGTGTACGGAAGGTTGGCGGAACTTATCAATCAATGTCTTCTTTGCCGTGGAGGTATGGATGACGGGTGAAGATCTGAAGCGATTCGAAAAACTCCTGCTCGAGAAGCGCGAAACACTTTTACACGAGTTGGGTTATTTCGGTGACAAGACGATTAACTCCGCGGCGCGGGATGTCGCGGGAAGCTATCCGTTTTCGGAACACCCGGCAGACCAGGGGACCGAATCCATGGAGCAGGAACAGGCCTATGACCTCGCTTCCCGCGAGGGCCGATTTCTGTTTCATATCGACGAGGCCCTGGAACGGATCAAGAACGGCGCCTATGGCCGTTGCTACATCTGCGATAGCGATATCGGCAAGGCGCGGCTCGAGGCCGTACCCCACGCCCGAATGTGCATCGAATGTAAATCCAAGGAAGAACGAGGTTTGATCTAACATCTTCAAACAGCGCGCATTGGCAAGACCGGCCGTCGTCTGCGCCGGCATCGTGATCCTGGATCAGCTTACGAAGATCGCCGTTCAGCAATGGATGACGCTGCACCAGTCCTACCCCCTCCTGGGGGAAGTGGTACAGTTTACGTACATCCGGAACCCCGGGGCGGCCTTCGGAATTACGTTCGGCGGTCGCTGGCTATACCTGATCCTGTCGATCATCGCGTGCGCCGTGATGATCTACTACCTCGCCAGGCTGCCCGCGTCCGAGCGGCGGGGCCGTTACGCCATGCTGATCGTACTTGGCGGCGCACTGGGGAACCTGATCGATCGCGCGCTTTACGGTGCGGTCACGGATTTCATCGATATCGGGGCGGGAGCTTACCGATGGCCCGTTTTCAACGTCGCGGACTCCGCTGTAACCATCGGAATCATCCTGCTTTTTACCCGGCTGTCCGCCATAAACCGGATCTTGAACGATGAAGCGCCTTCCGGATGAACGGGAGGGATCATTCGTCGAGACCGTGGTGCCGCCCGATCAATCCCTGAGGCGCCTGGACCAGTATCTATCCGAAACGAAACTGCCGGCAACCAGGTCCAGAATCCAGCGGTGGATACGGGATGGCGGGGTTTCGGTCAACACGGTTGTCGTCGAAAAGTGCGGCCACAGGGTGTCCGAAGGCGACATCGTCACGGTGACTTTGCCCGAGGTCGCCCCCTCCAGTGCCGAACCGGAGTCCATCCCGCTGGATATCGTCTATGAAGACGATGCGCTGCTCGTGGTAAACAAGGCCGCGGGCATGGTCGTTCACCCCGCAGCCGGCCATGCGAGATCGACGCTCGTAAACGCGCTTCTGCACCATTGCAAAGGCCTGAGACAATTTGAAGACCCCGTTCGGCCGGGCATCGTGCATCGATTGGACAAGGATACGTCCGGCCTGATGGTCGTGGCGAAACGCGAAGACGCCCATGCGCTGCTTTCACGCCAGCTGGCCGAACGCCGGGTCAAGCGTAGATACATCGGACTGGTCTGGGGTTGTCCCGCGGAGTCAACGGGTACGGTCGACGCGCCGATCGGGCGACATCCCCGCCACAGACAGCGAATGGCCGTTGTCGAAGCGGGCCGAGGCCGCATGGCCGTCACCCATTTCAGCGTGCGCAGCGTGATGGACGACGGGTCGCTGCTGAACCTGGACCTGGAAACCGGGCGCACCCATCAGATCAGGGTCCATCTGGCCCATTTGGGCCATCCCATCATCGGAGACCCCGTCTACGGGGGCAGGATCAAGCGGCTGGCCCGAATCGCGCCACAGCGCCGCCCCCGGCTGAGAACAGTACTGGATGTCCTGCGGCGGCAGGCGCTGCATGCATCCGAACTGGAATTTATCCATCCCTACTCGGGTCGGACCCATTCCTTCAAGGCGCCCGTACCCGATGATATGAAACAGGCTGTCGCTTTGCTATCCGGCGGCATTTGAGTGTCCGGCCCTGTCCGAACGGCTGGACCGATCAGGAAATCGGCCACGGACGCAGACACCAGGTCCCGAATATCATGCTGGAACCGTCAGTAGCAGAGACACGCTCGGATATCCTGTGGCACCGCGTGGTCGAGGGTCTGACCCGCATGACGGCCGCAAC
>JAJECR010000311.1 GCA_022821935.1 Candidatus Latescibacterota bacterium | reverse complement strand
TCACGCGGTGGATAGGCCGGTACTATCTCTGCCCTTGGGGCGAAGCGATCAAGGCGGCCCTCCCAGCGGGTCTGCTGTCGGAAAGCGATCAGATCGTAAGCCGGGACGGTCCGTGTCCCCCAGAGTGCATGGACCGGCTCCGACGCGCCGCGCCCCGGCAGGCGGAACTGCTCGCCCAGGTCCCCGAACAGGGGGCCATCGCCCTGTCCGGCCTCCGGCGCCGAACCCGCGTCCGGCAGCCCTTTACGGCCCTGCGAAGCCTCGAGGCGAAGGGTCTGGTATCGATATCAATCGGAGATTCCAGCGCGGGTCCGGGCATCCGGTACGAGACCTGGGTCGAACTGATCCCGTCGAAGGAGGATGCGGAGAAGATCATTACCAGGCTGCTCCCCCGCTCGCCCCGGCAGGCCGGTTGCATCAATCTCCTGGTGCGGCACAACGGCAGGCTGACCACGGAACAACTGCGCCATCTGGGCCGAATCGAACGGGCCGTGGTCAGAAGACTCGAGAAGAAGGGCCTGGTTTCGCTCAGCGAGGTCGAGTCGATACGCGACCCCTACCGGGACGTCGAACTGCCCGCTCCGGCCGCGGTCGATCCCACGAGCGAGCAGTCCGCCGCATTGCGCACGATCCGCGGCGCCATCGGCGAAGGCGCCTTCAAGTCCCTGCTGCTCTACGGCGTCACCGGCAGCGGGAAGACCCACGTGTACGTTAAATCCATAGAAAAGACCCTGGAAGCGGGCAGGTCGGCCATCGTGCTCGTGCCGGAGCTCGCCCTGACCCCGCAGGCCGTGCGGCAGTTCCGCGCCCACTTCGGCGATCTCGTGACCGTCCTGCACAGCGGCCTGTCCCCGGGAGAGCGGTACGATTCCTGGCGGAGGACCCGCGCCGGGGACTACCGTATCGTGGTGGGCGCCCGGTCCGCCGTGTTCGCGCCGCTGGCCAACCTCGGCCTGATCGTCATCGACGAAGAACATGAACCGTCCTACAAGCAGTTCGACGATCCCCCGCTCTATCACGCGCGGGACGTGGCGGTAGTCCGGGCCCGGATGGTGAACGCCGTGACGGTCCTGGGCAGCGCGACGCCTTCCCTGGAGACCTATGCCAATACGCAGAACGGCAAATTCGCATGCTGCCGCCTGACCAGACGGGTGGACCGGCGGCCCCTGCCGGGCGTGCGGATCGTGGACATGCGGGAAGAGCGCAGGCTGGGCCGTCTTTCGATCTTCTCCGCTCCCCTGGCCGAGCGGATCAGGGACCGGCTCGCCCGGCAGGAGCAGATCATCCTCTTCCTGAACCGGCGCGGGTTCTCCCCCTTCGTCCAGTGCTATGACTGCGGGCACTCCGTGTCCTGTCCCCATTGCAGCGTGACGATGACCTACCACGCCGACAGCCTGTTCATGCGGTGCCACTACTGCGACCACCGGGAACAGGCGCCGGAAGCCTGCCCGAAGTGCCGTTCCGATTCGATCGGCTACCGGGGCGTGGGCACCCAGCGCGTCGAGGAGGAACTGAAGGAGCGTTTTCCGAGTGCCCGGATCGTCCGCATGGACATGGATACTACGACGCGGAAGGGTTCTCACCAGGATATCTTCCACCGCATACTCAATCGCGAGGCGGATATCCTGCTCGGTACCCAGATGGTGGCCAAGGGGTTCGATTTCCCGAACGTGACGCTCGTGGGCGTCATCTCGGCCGATACCTCGCTCAACCTGCCCGACTTCAGGGCCAGCGAGCGGACTTTTCAGTTACTTACGCAGGTGGCCGGAAGGACCGGGCGGGGAAAACTGGGCGGCGAAGTGATCGTGCAGACCTATTCGCAGGGCCACCACAGCGTAACCAGCGCGCAGGCGCACGACTATGAGACTTTTTACGCCCGGGAAATCACCGACAGGAAGGCGCTGAGCTACCCGCCCTTCGGACGCATGGTCGGTATCCTGTTCCAGGGCGAGCAGGATGACTACGTCATGGGGGAAGCGCGCCGTTTCGCCGATCTCATGCGGAAATATGCCGGCGAACTGAGCATACTTGGTCCCGCCCCTCCGGTAATTGCCCGCGTGCGCAACCTGTACCGCTGGCAGATCATCGCGCGCAGCAGCCATTCCGCGCGCCTGCGCGATACCGTGCGTCAGGTCAGGGCGCACTGGGAGCGCGCCGCCGACAGCCGGCGTATTCATCTGAAAGTCGACGTGGATCCGGTGGGTTTGATGTGACCGGGATGAAATGAGGGGACGTCGGCCGCGCCGTCGGCGCGCCTGAAGAGGGCTCGACGACGGGATCGGAAGGCGCGTTATGGCTACGAACATACGCGAAATCACCTGCAAGACGATTCTGACTCGCACGGGCGGGTTCCTGGAGGGCTATACCCACACCCTGCAGCCCTACGTCGGCTGCGTCTACCGGTGTCCCTACTGCTACGTCCAGGCCCTGCCCGTCCACCTGTACCACGGTGGGGCGTGGGGGGACTACGTCGACGTAAAGATCAACGCGCCCGAGCGGCTCGAGACCGAGATGGCCGGGTTGAAGAAGCGGGACAGGGCGGTGCGGGTTTTCCTGAGTTCCGCCACCGATCCCTACCAGGGCGCCGAATCGAAGTACCGGATCACGCGCCGGTGCCTGGAGGTGTTCACGGCCATGCAGCCGGACCGGCTCGTCGTGCAGACACGCAGCCCCATGGTCCGCCGGGACTTCGACGTGCTGAAGCGCATCGACCGGGCCGAGCTGAACGTGACGCTCGAAACCCACGACGAGGCCGTTCGCCGCAACCTCACGCCCCATGCCCCGACCGTGGCCGCCCGGCTAAAGACCCTGGACGCCGCAATGGAAGCCGGCCTCGCGGTGCGGGTCACCATCAGTCCCATGCTGCCCAACGATCCGGACACGTTCGTGGAAACGATCCGGGACCGCTGCCACTCCGTGGTCGTGGATACCTATTTCGACGGCGACGGGTCGGGCGGGATGCGGACCGAGCGTCTCCAGGTGCGGGAGATGTACGATCGGTTCGGTTACGGGGAATGGTACCGGCTCGGCGCCCATGGCGCCCTGATGGATGCGCTGAAGACTTCCCTGGGCGCCGGCCGCGTCGCATACAGCAAGGAAGGATTCAACCGGGTGGGCGGCATCGCCTAGGTGGCTGGCCGGGCTGGCGGCCGGGTGAGGCGGCGGATCGAATCAGTGAGGCCGGGCTGGCGGCCGGGTGCGCGGCCGGGTCACATAGTGATGGACAGGCGGCGGTGTTCTGGTTATCATCCGTCGAGCGTTTTCCGCCCTGTCATTGTCCCGCAGGAAGCCGAACAGGCCACACCAATTCCATGTCCCAGGTAACAGTCGAAGAACTGCAGAAATTCGTCGATGGCGTTCCGTACGTCCATGACCTCGGTTTGCGGATCGTGGAAGTGGAAGAGGGCGTCTGCCGCGCCCGCCTGCCCTATCAGCCCCGATTCGCCCAGTCCTATAACCTCGTACACGGCGGAGTGACGGCTTCCCTGGCCGATACCATGGCGTACCTGGCTCACGCCACGCTGAACGGGATCACGCGGGACACGGTAACCACCAATCTCTCGGTCACCTATCTCCACGCCGCGAGCGAGGAAGCCCTGAACGCCGAGGCCCGCGTCGTCAAGAACGGCAGAAAGCTGATCTACGGTGAAGTACTGATCACCAACGACGCCGGAACGCTGACCGCCCACGCCACGGTCACCTATCTCAGGTTGAACTACGAACCGCGCGGGTAGACGCCGCAACTCGCCTCTTCAGTGCGGATACGCCCTTAAGACCGTAATTCATGTTGCGCCGATGTAAGACCACGGGCACCTGGGCCTAATCAGGTGCGCTTGGCGTCCTTGTGCTATGTTACGCGAGCCGCGCCAGTCCGTGCAGGGCGACGTCGTGCGCAGTGTCTCCCGTGGTGGCCAGGTCGGCCATGACCTCGCCGATGACGCTGCAGAACTTGAACCCGTGGCCGGAGCAGGGGGAAGCGACGAAGACGTTCGGATGCTCCGGGTGCGCGTCCAGGATGAAGTGGCCGTCGGCGGTGTTGGTGAAGGCGCAGACCTGCAGGCTCATGGCGGGACCCGCGCCATCGGGGAAGTAGCGTTCGGCGAACTCCCGGAGCACGGCCTCGTCGCGGGGGTGGGTGGACCGGTCGATCCGGTCCATGTCCACCTGCTCTTCCAGGTGATGGTACCGGCCGATCTTGAATCCCGGCACGCCATGGACCGGAAGCCCGTAGTACCGGCCCTCGGCCACCTGCAGGTTGAAAACCGGGAACCGGTCCGGCAAGAACAGATCGAGCCGCCGGGGCTGAAACCAGCCCAGGACCTGGCGCTCCGGCTGCACCATCCCGTCCAGCCGTTTCACCACCTTGCCGATCCAGCCGCCCGCGGTGATTACCAGCCGGTCCGCCGTGCAGGTCGATCTGGCAGTCTTTACCGTGACGCCTCGGCCGTTTGAACGCCATTCCAGCACCGGCTCGCAGCCGCGGATCTCGGCGCCCGCTTCCTGCGCCGCCTCCACGTGGGCGACGATACAGCGCTCCGGCAGGAGATAGCCGCCGTCGGTTTGAAAGACGGCCATGATATCTTCGGGCAGCCGGTAGCCGGGGAACCGCCGGTTCACTTCCTCGCCTGTCAGGATCTCGTGGGGCAGGCCGTGTTCTACGCAGGACGTCTTCGAGCCCTGGAAGACCCAGTCGTCCGCGGGCCCGGCGTCCAGGGCCCCGGTGACGTGCAGCAGTCGCTCGCCCGCCCGTTCCTCTATTTCGCGCCAAAGCGCGTACGCGCGCCGGAGCAGCGGCACGTAGGACGGGTGCTCGGAATACGCCAGGCGGATGATGCGCGTCTGGCCGTGGGAGGACCCCAGGTCGTGGGGGATGTTGAACTGCTCCAGGCCCAGTACGCGGCAGCCGCGGCGGGCCAGGTGCCAGGCCGTGGCGCTGCCCATGCCACCCACGCCGATCACGATGACGTCGTAAGAAGCGGATGGAAGGTTCAAGATTCAAAAGCTCCGGGGAACATCAGCCGGGTACTCAAATTCTAATCGCGCGCTTTTCGGACTTTCGCGAGACGCGCGCTTTTCGGACTTTCGCGACCGGAGGAACGGAGAGCGCCCGCGGCCAGGGAAAAGGTGGGCTGAATATAGAGGGCGGCACCGGGCGGATCAAGCAGATCATCTTACACGGAACCGTCCTTTCGCCGGCGCGGGACACAAAGACCCTTGCCGATTCCCTCGGTCGTAGGGTATACTGAAACCGCGGCAACGCTAAATGGCCGGATTAAGTGCGAAAGGATCCGTCAGCGCGTGTAGCTGAGGGAGACTGGTTTTAAAGATTCGGAGCAACGTATGTCCCTGCGAGCACTTTCTCCCCTTGACGGACGCTACGGCGACCGGTTGAAGGGCCTTTCCTCCTACTTCTCCGAATGGGCGCTGATCAAGTACCGGGTGCACGTGGAGATCGAATGGCTGATCACCATGGCGGAGCGGCCGGAGATCGGGCACGTGCGTCAGTTTTCAAAGGAAGAGACCGGTTTTCTCCGGTCGCTGGTCCTCGAATTCGGCGACGAACAGGCCCGGCGGATCAAGGATATCGAGCAGGAAACCCGGCACGACGTCAAGGCGGTGGAGTTCTATATTCGGGAATCCATCGCCGGAACTAGCCTGGAAGGCGTCACCGAATCGGTCCATTTCTGTTGTACTTCCGAAGATATCAACAACCTCGCCTACGCCCTCATGCTCAGAGACGGGATCCAGGAGGAATGGCTGCCAAAGGCCCAGGAGCTGATCTCGGCCGCGGCCGGCCTCGCGGCCGAAACGGCGGACGTCCCCATGCTGAGCCGCACCCACGGACAGTCCGCCACGCCCACCACCGTCGGCAAGGAACTGGCCGTATTCGTTTCCCGCTGGCAGCGCCAGATCGACCAGGTCGCCGGCAGCGAATATCTCGGCAAGTTCAACGGGGCGGTGGGAAACTACAACGCGCACATCGTCGTGTATTCCGACGTGCCCTGGGAAGCCCTCGCGCGGCACTTCGTCGAAGACCGTCTCGGACTCACCTTCAACCCGCTCACCACGCAGATCGAGCCCCACGACTACATGGCGGAGATCTTCCACCGGCTGACGCGCTTCAACGCCGTGCTGCTTGACTTCGACCGGGACGCGTGGTCGTATATTTCTCTCGGCTACTTCCGGCAGAAGGTCGTGGGCGCCGAGGTGGGGTCGTCCGTCATGCCCCACAAGGTGAACCCCATCGACTTCGAGAACTCGGAAGCCAACGTGGGCATCAGCAACGCGCTGCTGGGCCACCTGGCCGGGAAACTGCAGATCTCGCGGCAGCAACGGGACCTGAGCGACTCCTCCGCCCTTAGGAACGTGGGCGTGGCCATCGGCCATTCGCTGCTGGCTGTCCATTCGGCCGTGCAGGGCCTGGCCCGCGTGGAAGTGGACCGGGAAGCGGTGCGCGCCGACCTCGACGGCGCCTGGGAGGTGCTGTCCGAAGCGGTGCAGACGGTCCTGCGCAAGGCCGGCCACGAGAACCCCTACGATCAGATCAAGGCGCTGACCCGGGGGCAGGCCATCACGCAGGAGATCATGGAAGACCTGATCCGCAACCTGGACCTGCCGGACGACGACAAGCTGCGCCTGCTCGCCCTGACCCCCTCGGATTACGTCGGCCTCGCGTCCGAACTGGTCCGGCACATCGACCCCTAAATGCCGTCTCTCCCTACGAATTTCGGTACCCTGGACTGGCTGATCGTCGCGGTATACATGGCGGCCACCGTCGGGGTGGGCCTGTACATGAACCGGTACATCCGGGACATGGGGGACTACATCGTGGCGGGCCGGTCGCTCAAGTCCCGCCTGGCCGTGGCGACCATGATCGGGAGCGAGCTGGGGCTGGTGACGGTCATGTATTCGGCCCAGAAGGGATTCACGGGTGGGTTCGCCGCCTTTCATATCGCGGTCATCGCCGGGGTGGTCACCTTCATCGTCGGCATGACCGGCTTCATCGTCGTGCCCCTGCGCCGGCTGGGCGTGATGACCATCCCCGAGTTCTACGAGAAACGGTTCAGCCGCGGCGTGCGCGTCTTCGGCGGCCTGCTCCTCGCCTTTGCCGGCATCCTGAACATGGGCCTTTTCCTGAAAGCGGGCGCCCTGTTCGTAACCGGCCTGACGGGCCTGACCGATCCCAACGCCGTCGCCGTGGTCATGACCGTCATGCTGGCGCTGGTCATCGCCTACACCATCATGGGCGGCATGGTCTCGGTGGTGATCACCGACTACATCCAGTTCGTTGTCCTCTCCTTCGGCATGATCCTCACCTGCGGCATGGCCGTCTACGCCCTCGGCTGGACGACCATCGTCGAAACCGTGGCGGCCGTCCACGGCGAGTCCGGCTTCAATCCTCTACTCGAAGGGAGCGGCTTCGGCCCGTCCTACATCATGTGGATGATCTTTACGGCGGGACTCGTCTCCTGCGCGGTGTGGCAGACCTCGGTCATGCGTGCCTGCGCGGCCGAGAGCGTGGCCGTAGTGCGCAGGCTGTACCGCTGGTCTTCCATCGGCTTCCTGATCCGGTTCATGGTGCCCCAGTTCCTCGGCATCTGCGCGCTCACGTACTTCTTCAACATGCCTGAGTTCCGCGGGTTCTTCTTCGACGAAACCGGATCGCCTACCGCCGACCCCACGATGACATTGCAGGCCATGCCCCTCTTCCTGTCCCAGGTCCTGCCCACCGGCATCATCGGCCTCGTGGGCGCGGGACTCCTCGCCGCCTTCATGTCGACCCACGACAGCTACCTGCTCTGCTGGGCGTCGGTGCTGACCCACGACGTGGTGGCGCCGGCCACGAACGAGCGGCTGACCACCCGGTGGCGGCTGACGCTGTCGCGCATATTCATCCTGATAATCGGCCTGTTCTTGCTCGTCTGGGGACTCTGGTACGACCTGGGGCAGGACCTGTGGGACTACATGGCCGTGAGCGGCGCCATCTACTTCACCGGTGCTTTCACGCTGCTGCTGGCAGGCCTGTACTGGAAGCGGGCGAGTACCGTGGGGGCTTACCTGGCGCTCATCGCGGGCATCGGCGCCGTGGCGGGCCTGGGACCCGTGAACAAGGTGCTGGGACTTGGCATGTACAAAAGCGACGAGATCGGACTGACCATCACCGCGCTGGCCCTGGTCCTCATGTTCGCCGGATCGCTGGTGTTTCCAGACCGGAAGGACCGCTCGGACGGTCTGGAACGCCCGGACCGCGCGGTTTGGAAGGGGGGAGCGTAATGGAATTCTGGAGCACGCTCTGGACGGTGGTGTTCGCCCTCTGCCTTTTGATTTTTGCGGCTGTGGCGGTATACGTCAGCGTAGGCGCCATCGGGGATATCCGGGCGTTGTTCAGGAAGATGGGGAGGCGGGGTTAGGGACTACCCGCAACCGCAGACGAGCGCCCTGCCCTCGGTGGCCTGCAGGCCTTCGGTTTCATAACCGTCCCTCATCCACCAGTCCAGCCCGCCCATGAGTTCCTTGACGTTGAAACCCAGCCGGGCCATGTTCAGCGCGCCCTTGGTCGACGCGTTGCAGCCGATCCCGTCGCAATACGTCACGTACAGCGCGTCTCTGTCCAGTTGTGACGTGGAATCTGAATCCATGGTTCGGTGAGGTATGTTGACGGCACCGGGGATGTGCCGTTCCGCATACGCTTCGGCAGATCGCGCGTCCACCACGACGATGTCCTTGCCCAGGGTGATGGATTCCCAAAGGTCGTAGGAATCTATCTCATATTTCAGCTTGTTCTCGTAGTGTGCGATCTGGTCTTTCACTGGATCTCCTCCGGGTTACAAGAAGGGTTTACGTTATTATGAAGTCGTCCATTCGAGTCGGAGCAATATATCTGGATTATACCCTGAAATCAATTGGTAAATCCTGAAGATAGAAGTTTCAAAACCACCGTTTGCCGCTGATTCTTATTGCCTTGACTCGTTTTGCCCTCCTTTTCTTTAGTATCTTCATATGTATGCCGGCTGGATAC
>JAJECR010000368.1 GCA_022821935.1 Candidatus Latescibacterota bacterium | reverse complement strand
GGAAGGCACCAAGGTCGATTACGCCAAGATGGAGGCGAAGGTCAAGGAAGAGGTGAAACGGCTCTTCAACCCGGAATTCCTGAACCGCCTCGACGAGGCGCTGGTGTTCCGCCAGCTGGATCAGTCCGATATCTCCCGGATCATCGATCTTCAGCTCAAGGAAATCAACGCCAGGATGACCGAGCGCGGCATCAGGATCTCCCTGACGCAGAGCGCCCGGGAACTGCTGTCTGAAAGGGGTTATGATCCGGTCTACAACGCCCGGTTCATGAACCAGACCATTCAGCGCATGCTCGAGGATCCGCTTGCGGAAGAGCTGCTGAAGGGCAAGTTTCACGACGGGGACGAAATCAGGGTCGGCAAAAAAGGAGAAAGCTTGACGTTCTACAAGGCCGAGACCTCGGACTCCGATAAGACGCCCGTACTTTCCGAATCAGAAGCCTGAACCCGGGTTCGCGGGAACCGGCGCCGCGGCAAGCAGGACCGGCCTTAGGGAACCCGACGGAAAAACGCGCGTAAAATCGACAATCGGTTTTCCTCGTGTCGTTCGTGTCGTCAAGCCACCTGAATTACCCGCATGGACGGGAAAGCGGTCTCTGTGTCTGACATGCCTTTCAAGTACCTGAAATCCTTCCTGGTCATGGCCCTTGCGGGCGGCATGCTCGCCACCGCGCCCCTGGGTCCCACCAAAGTATACGGACAACAGCAGCAACCCCTAATCGCCGACGTGGTGATTGAGGGGCACGCCAACGTCGACGAGCCGCTCATCCGGTCGATGATCGCCCTGAAAGCGGGGAATCTCTATAGTCCCCGGGACGGTGCGACCACGATCAAGC
This sequence comes from Candidatus Latescibacterota bacterium, assembly GCA_022821935.1. Classification (GTDB taxonomy): domain Bacteria; phylum JAAXHH01; class JAAXHH01; order JAAXHH01; family JAAXHH01; genus JAAXHH01. The sequence continues at coordinate 4,126 of JAJECR010000368.1, read as the reverse complement.
AGCTCTATCGGCTGGGTTTGTTCGAAGACATTCGCATATACGCCAGCATGGGCGCCGCCGGCCTGATCGTCACGGTGAACGTAAAGGAATACCCCCTGCTGGACCGCATCGAGTTTGAAGGGAACAGGAAGATAAAGGACGACGAACTCGAGCGCATATCCGGCATCTTCCAGGGTCAGGCCCTGAGTCCCTTCCGAAGAAAAGGCGTCCTGGACAACATCACCCAGGCCTATTACGAGAAAGGGTATCTGCTCGCCACGTTGACGCCGCGCGTGCTCGTGGAAAGAAACAACGCGATCATGCGGATTGAAATCGATGAGGGGGAAAAGGTCAAGCTCGGTGAAGTCTTCATCGAAAACAATGTCTTCGTCGCGGAAAAACGGTTACAAAAAGCTTTTCGACAGAAATCCGACACGGAAGAGGACCATTTCTGGAAAGAAGGGGACCTGAGACGGGAACGCCTGCTGGACCAGTTCCAGAAGATCGCGGAAGAGTATCGCAAGCACGGATTCCGCGACGCGGAGGTCGTGGAGGATACGCTGTGGTTCAGCGAAGATCGGAAGCGGATGTATCTCAAGGTAAAGGTCAAGGAGGGCAGAAGGTACTACCTCGGCGATGTGGCTTTCGAGGGAAACACGAAATTCACCGATGAGCAGTTGTCCCGCCTCATCAAGATCGACGCGGGCAATCCGTTCAACGAAGAAGAGTACCAGGAAAGCGTGTCGACGATCTACGAGGCCTACGGCGAACTGGGCTACCTGTACGCCACGCCGATCGCCCGGGAGTCCGCTGCCAACGACTCCACCATCGATCTGCACTTCGCGGTCGACGAAAAGGAACCGGCCAAGGTGCATCGTATCGACATCGTGGGCAATACCAAGACCAAGGACAAGGTCATTCGCCGCGAGTTGTTGATCAAGCCGGGGCAGACCTTTCGCCGCTCTTTGCTGCTCAGAAGCCAGCGGGACGTGTTCCAGCTGAACTTCTTCCAGGATGTCCAGCCCGGACTGCTGCCCCGGCCGAACGGCGACGTGGACATATCCTTTACGGTACTGGAGAAACCGACGGGCACGGCAAACGCCGGCGCCGGTTACAGCGGGCTTGACGGACTCGTGGGCACCATTTCCATGGTCATTCCCAACTTCCTGGGCAACGGGCAGAGCCTGAACTTCAACTGGGAGTTCGGCAACCGCCGCAATTCCATTTCCACCAGTTTCGTCGAGCCCTGGCTGTTTGATACGCCAACCAGTGCCGGCATCGATGTCTTCCGGACAAACAGGCAGTGGTTCCGGGAATTCAACATAATCCAGAAAGGGTTCGGTACGTCCCTTGGGCGTCGTTTCCGCGGTACCTACTGGCGGATAAGGGGGGCCTACAGGTTCTTCGACCTCAAGTATGCCGGATTCAGCGAGCGTTACTACGCCGCGGCGCTGGAAGATACCACCCTTACCGATGCGCAGGTCAGTGCCATCAACGGGAACATTCTTCAGCGGGAATCCCTGCAGTCCAACAGCGGCCTGACCAGCCAGGTTTCCTTCTCAGTGACACGAGACAGCCGCGATTTCCCCCAGTTCGCCACGCGGGGCATGCGCCATACGTCCCGCAGCGACGTCGCCGGGGTCGGCGGCGACGTGAAATACCTCAAGCAAACCCTGGAATCCGATTTCTATCTTCCGCTGTTCAAGGGTACGTCCGTTTCCCTGAGGGGAAGATACGCCATGGCGTTGAACCCTTTCAACGACCGGGAAGTGCCGTTTTTCGAGCGCTTCTTTCCGGGCGGAGTCAGTTTTGATGGCATGATACGTGGATATGGCAACAACTCCGTGGGACCCTATACCGAGTCGGGAGACGGGACCAGCAGCCGGGACGGCGGCCGGGTAATGAGCATCTATACCCTGGAGTACCAGGTCCCGATCGTCGATCAGCTCAGGTCTCAGCAACCTGTCTACGCCGTGGCATTCGCCGAGGCCGGAAACGCATGGTCGAAATTGTCGGAGTCGTCGCCCCTGCCGGGCAATATGAAGAAATCGGTCGGATTCGGCATTCGGGTGATCATGCCCCTTGTGGGGTTGTTGGGATTCGACGTCGGCTACGGGTTCGACAAGCCATCGGATCCAGTCCAGGCCCTTACGAAGAAGCGGAGCGGGTGGCATACGCATTTTCAACTCGGGCAGGTGTTTTGACTCATACGTCCGAGGAGGTTTCCGGCGCAATCTGGTATTCTAGGAGGACATAATGGTTTCACCGAAGGGTTTATCTCGTACCGTGGCTGTTCTCGCCGCAGTCCTGCTGTTGCCGGCCATGGCGGAGGGCCAGGAACTTAAGATCGGTTATCTGGACATGGAACGCCTGCGTCAGTCCTACCAGGGGTTCAGGGATGCGGAAGAGGCTTTTGAAAAAATCGCCATCGACGTGCGGGAGCAGGTCCAGAACAGACAGCAGGAAGTCGAAATGCTGAAGCAGCAGTACGAAGCCAGGAAGACCATGCTGACCGCGGCCAGGCGCCAGCAGGACGAGCAGAACATCCTGCAGAAGGAACAGGAGTTGATACAGTTCGCCCAGACTTCGCAAATGCAACTAGCGCAACAGGAAGTGGAACTGACCAGGCCGCTGCAGGAATCCATTTTCAACGTGGTGCAGACCCTGGCCAAGGCGGAGAACTTTACATACATCTTCGACGCCGGATCGCTCATTTACGTGGATCCGCTGAGAGCGCAGGATCTCACGGGACAGGTCCTTGAGGAACTGCAAAAGGAAGTCGAATAACCGATCGATGCGCCAGAGACTAGCCGATATAGCGACGCAGGTAGAGGGCGAACTCGTCGGGGACGGATCCTGCATCATCGAGCGCGTCGCGCCGCTTGACGAGGCCGGCGAGGGTTCGATTTCAGTCCTGATCAACGCCCGGCAGAGCCGGCGGCTGGAGTCGACCGGGGCCACGGCGGTCATCGTTTCTCGCGAGATTGACAAGGCGCCGGTTCCCATCATACGCGTCGCGTCGCCCGAAGTGGCCCTGGTGACCCTGCTGTCGACCTATTTCGCCGGACACCGTCCCGCAGAGGACGGCATCCATGCGTCGGCCCGGATACACCCTTCCGCGGAAGTGGATGAAGAAGCGGACATCGGACCCCATGTTTCGATCGGTCCTCACACGTCGGTGGGTCGAAACGCCTGCATTGGCGCGGGCGTGGCAATCGGCGCCCATTGCAGGGTTGGGGCGGGTACCTGGATTTTCGCCAACACGACGCTTTACGACCATGTGTCCCTGGGCGACGGCGTGATCATCCACAGCGGAACCGTAATCGGCAGCGATGGATTCGGCTATTTCCAGGGGAGCGGCGGCGCCAGGAAGATCCCACAGGTTGGCGGCGTTGAAATCGGCGACGAGGTGGAGATCGGCGCGAATACGACGATCGACCGCGCGACCATGGGGATGACTCGAATCGGCCGCGGGACGAAAATCGACAACCTGGTCCAGATCGGCCACAACGTCGTCATCGGAGATCACGTCACGATTTGCGCCCAGGTGGGCATCGCGGGCAGCACGGTGGTCGAAGCGGGATCCCTGATCGGCGGCCAGGCCGGACTCTCGGACCATATCAAGGTCGGCGCCGGATCCAGGATCGGCGGCCAGGCGGGCGTGACCAAGTCCATTTCCGCCGGATCGACGGTATCGGGCTATCCGGCCCGCCCCCATAACCAGGCCCGGCGGATAGAAGCCGCTATCAAGCGGCTGCCCGACCTGTTGCAGCAGATTCAGGCTCTGGAGGCGCGCATCAAGGCGCTTGAAAGCCAGAAGTAGCGAAAGAGACGCTCAGAGCCGGGAATATCTTCGAAAACACCAGCGAGGAGAAAGCGGCGTACACATGCTCAAGAATCAGCGTACGATAAAATCCTCCGCGTCTGTGAAGGGTATAGGCCTGCATACGGGAGGGAAAGCGACGCTGACGTTCAAGCCGGGTACCGCCAACGACGGGATCCGGTTTATACGTGTCGACCATCCCGACCGCCTGGAAATCCCGGCCGATATCGATTACGTGGTAGACACCACCAGAGGGACGAATCTGGCGCGCGACGGTGTCCGGATACATACCGTCGAACATGTCCTGGCCGCCGTGGCGGGACT
>JAJECR010000028.1 GCA_022821935.1 Candidatus Latescibacterota bacterium | reverse complement strand
CATGTCGCCCTTCCGGGGAAGCGCCCTGTCCGGAGCGGTCAGCGCCGTAGACATCGCCCTGTGGGACATAAAGGGAAAGCACTTCGGCGTTCCGGTCTGGGAACTGCTCGGCGGAAACTGCCGGGACCGGGTCAGGCTGCACCTGCTGGGCGGCGGCGGCACTCCGGAGGCCATGTACGAATCCGCGCGAAACGCGGCGTCGGAAGGCTTTACCGCGCTCAAGTTCGACCCCCTGCCGGGCGGATACCAGGACATGGCCCTGGACCGGATGATACGTACCGCACGGGACCTCGTGGCGGCCGCGCGCGACGGCGGCGGTCCCGACATGGACCTCATCGTGGAAGTCCACCGCAAACTGACCCCGCTGACCGCCATGCCCCTGGCCAACGCCCTGACGGAATTCAACCTCTATTTCATCGAAGACCCCATCCAGATCGACAGCATCATGGCCCAGGGCGAAATCGCCAGGCGGATCGGCATCCCCGTCGGCAACGGGGAACGCCTGAACACCATCTGGGAATTCCAGGAACTCCTGGCCCACGGCGGACCGCAGTACGTACGGCCGGACGTGGCCCTCGCCGGCGGCCTGACACATTGCAAGAAGATCGCCGCCCTCGCCGAGGCCCACCACTGCGCCGTGGTCACTCACAATTTCCTGACGCCCCTCATCACGGCCGCTTCCGTTCACCTGGACACCAGCATCCCCAATTTCGTGACGCAGGAGTACAGCATGGCGGACGAATCGGAAGCCAGCCGGGTGTACCGGACCAATATACGACGGGAAGGCGGCCACATCCCGATTCCCCAGGACCCGGGCCTGGGTGTGGAACTCGACGATGAGTTGCTGGCGGGAGCGGCTTTTACTCCTATGAATACCGCGAATACGTTGCTCAGGTCTGACGGTTCGGTGGCCAACTCGGTCTAGGATTTCGCGCCGAGGCGGAACGCCGGGAGGATGAGAGGGTACATGCGCCGATTCAGTATATTGCACCCGCTCTGGATGGCCTTCTATGACGGGGCGATTTACGAGGACGTGGCCCGGCACTGGCGAAACCGCACCTTCCTGTACCTCCTTCTGCTGCTGGCCCTTGTCTGGATTCCCTTCACCATCCAGACGCAGAATGAGGTGGATGAGTGGGTCGGCCGGGAAGCCCCTTTTTATATCGACCAGTTTCCCGACCTGAGCCTGTCCAATGGTGAACTGTCCTCTTCCTCCTCCGCGCCGACGCTCCTGCGGGACCGCGAGGGGACGGTCCTGGCCGTCATTGATCCCACCGGTCAGTATACCAGCCTGGACGACACCGAGGCGCCCGTGCTGGTAACGCGGACCCAGATCTTCATCCGGGGCGAGGGCGACCAGGTCGATGTGAGTTCCCTGCCCGACGGGCCACCGGAGACGCTGACCCGGGAAGACCTGTACGTGATCGCCGACTGGACCCGCTCCCTGGTCAATACGCTGCTCTTTCCCGTCCTGCTCGTGCTGTCCTACGCCTACAGGACGCTGCAGTCGATGCTCTACGCCTGGGTGGCCTCCTTTTTCACCTCGTCCGCCGGGGGAAACCTGCCGTACCGGACGCTGCTCAACCTGGCGCTGATCGCCATTACGCCGGCCGTCGTGTTGGACACCGTACACATGCTCATGGAATCGCCCCTGCCGGACTGGTTCTGGTGGCCGGCGTGCGTACTGCTCTCCCTGGGGTATCTCCGGTTCGGCATCCGGGTCACGCTGGAATCCGAACGGCGGGCAGCGGATTGAAGGAATCGTCCTTACAGGTTATCGTCGTCACCACATAACCCGCAGATAAAGGGATCGCCGTGAAACGCATACTGTTGTTGATCAACGAACACAGGCCGCCATTCAGCCAGTTCGCCGCCATGTTCGAAGGGTTGGTGAACGGCGCTTCGCAGTTTGCGCTGGACGTGACCGATGACCGGAACGCACTGTGCGACCCGTCGGACTACGACGCTGTGGCGCTCTATATCGCGTCCGGAGAACTGAGCCGGGAGCAGGAACAGGGCATCACCGGCTACGTGCGGAACGGGGGCGGGCTGCTGGCCGTACATACCGCGAACGCGGGGCTGGCGCAATACGACGAATATACCGAGATGATCGGTACGGAGTTTATCGGCCACGATCCGCTGGGCGACTTCGACGTGGAGGTCGATCCGGCCTTCGACAATATCCTGCCGCGCCTGAGTCCGAGTTTCCGGGTGGAAGACGAATGTTACAACATGGACATCAAGACGGAGGCGGAGCTCAGGTGGTTCCAGCACGGGATATGGAAACTCGAACGCAAGCCCCTGGGTTACGTGCGAGACTATGGGCGGGGACGGTTGTTTTATACCGCCCTCGGCCATGACAACCGCACCTTCGTGCATCCCGACTTCCAGGACCAGTTGATCAAGGGACTTCGATACGTGTGCGGGATGACGGACGGATCGCCTGTCCGCATCGGGCTGGTGGGGTACGGACCGCTTTTCGGGATGGGGAAACACCACAGCGATCAGATCGCCGCGACACGGGGGTTCGAGCTGGGAGCGGTCTGCGACCGGGATCCCGCCCGGCTCGAAGCAGCCCGGGAGGAACAGGGTGACGACGTGCCCATGTTCCTGGATTCGGCGGAAATGGCCGGGAGCGGACTCGTCGACCTCGCCATCGTCATCGTGCCCCACGCCTATCATGCGCCGGTCGCGAAACCTCTGCTCGACGCGGGCCTGCACGTGATCACGGAAAAGCCTTTCACAGTAAAGGTGTCCGAGGCTGACGAACTGATCGCCCTGGCGAAGGAGCGTGGCGTCATGATCTCGGTGTATCACAACCGGCACTGGGACCCGGACATCCTGTCCATGAAGGAGATTGTCGACCGGGGCGACATCGGCGAGGTGTACTCCATCGAGAGCGCGCTGGTGGGTTACGGCCTGCCGGGACAGGCCTGGCGATCCCACAAGGCGGTTTCCGGCGGGGCGATGTACGACTGGGGCGCCCACAATTTCGAGAAGATCCTGCAACTGGTGCCGCGGTACGACGGACAGGGCAACCGGATCAACAAGCGTGCGACGCTCTATGGAAACTACATGAAGCGGGTCTGGCACAGCAGCACCAACGAGGATTACTGCCGGGCCTATGCCCGTTTCGATTCGGGCGTGGAGGCGCAGTTCATCACTTCATCCATCCACGCTTCACGCAGGCCCATGTGGACCGTCCAGGGCACCGGTGGATCCATCGTCATGGAGGGCGGGGACGGCGCGGCGACGGTGACCATCGCCAGCGCGGACGGACGCCACCGGACGGTGGAGGTGAAACCCTATGACCGGGGACACAACTGGCGAGGGTTTTACAAGAACGTGGCCGACCACCTGCTCGCCGGCCTGCCCCTGGAAATCACCGGGGAATGGGCAAAGGGACCGATACAGCTGATTGAAGGGTGTGAAACGGCCTCGAGAGAGAACAGGCTTGTTGAAGTTGAATTCGATTTCTGACTTGAACTGAATCTGGAAGAGATGCCTCAAAAATGACTACGAAAGAAAAACTGGAAGCTGGATTCACCATCCTCGCGATTCTCGCGCTCTGGCCGGTCATCCTGGGATGGGAAAACCCGGTTTACCAGGTCGTCCTGGGCGTGATCCTGGTCGTGTTCATCGTGCTCGTCGCACAGAAGTTCCGCCGCATCCGGTCCATCTACAACGCGACCAAAGTGGAAGCGAAGAAGCGCAGGCCGCCACCGGGAAACCCGGAAGAGCCGTTCGGCTGAACCTAGGGTGCGGTCCGGTGTCTTGCTCGCCTGGCCCGGCGCGTCATCGGCTTCCGAATTCCAGTACCGATCCGGTTCCGATCCGGTGCCGAGGCACCTCTGCGCCGTCAGGCGTACTTCCCCGGTAGTTCCGGCGCCGAGATCTCGTCCAGGAGGGCACGGTCTTCGGGTTCGAGAGACCAGCCCACGGCGCCCAGCGATTCCTCAACCTGCTCGGGGAAATCGGGGCCGATAATCGGCGCCGTCACCTCTTCGTGGTCCAGGAGCCAGGCCAGCGCCACTTGGGCCGGCGTCTTCCCGTATTTTACGCCCACCTTGATCAGCGTCTGCACGATGCCGTCCAGCTTGTCGGTCATGGCCTCGTCGAAGGGATAGAAACTGCGGCTCAGACCCGGACGGGGGTTCTTACCCCAGGGACTGTTTTCAGGCGGTCTGGCCCCGCGGCGGAACTGGCCGGTCAGCAGGCCGATGGCGAGCGGACTGTAGCACATGAGGCCCAGTCCGTGGTCCCTGGCCATGGGCATGAGTTCGAGCTCCGTTTCCCAGCGCGCCAGGAGGCTGTAGTTGTACTGCAGGCAGACGAAAGGCTCGAGGTTTCGCCGGTCGCTGGTCCAGAGGGCTTCCATCACCTTGTACACGGGCCAGTTGCTGCATCCGATGTACCTGACCTTGCCCTGGCGGACGAGGTCGTTGAAGGTCGACAGGGTTTCCTCGAGAGGGGTAACCGGATCGAAACTGTGTGCCAGGTAGAGGTCGATGTAATCGGTCTGCAGTCGTTTCAGGCTTTTTTCCACGCCCTGCATCAAATTGAACCTGGAAAGTCCCGTGTAGTTGGGTCCCTGGCCCGCCGTGCCGAAGATTTTGGTGCAGAGTACCACGTGCTCGCGCCGCCCCTTAAGCGCTTTCCCGATGATCTTCTCCGACCTCCCCTCCCCGTAGAACGCCGAGTCGATGAAGTTGCATCCCAGGTCGAGGGCCGTTTCGATCACCCGAATGCCGGCATGCTCGTCGATCTCGCCCCGAAAGGCGGTGCCGAGGCAGATCGGCGAGACCTGCAGGCCCGTCTTGCCCAGATAACGGTATTCCATGATCGTCCTTTCAAAATCGAGTTATCAGATCCGTTGCGTCCGTTGCGGAGCGGGATCTCAAAAACCGGGTAAATATCCGAAAAAATGGGTTGATTTACGAAACAGAGCGTGCCGCGTCCCTTACGTCCGGGGCACGTCGGCTTCGGCGAAAGCCTGCTCGAGGGTCCGGTAGCACAGGGCGGCCGCCTCGAAGGGATCGTAGTCAGGACGTCTTTGCACCATGTGACTGACTTCCGCCGTGATGGATCCCTCGTATCCGGCGGCGTGCATGGCGCGCAGGTAGGCCACGAAGTCGAAGTCGCCCTCCCCCGGGACAAGAAACTCGAAATCCGGCACGCGGCCGCGCTGGTCCTTCACATGGGTATGGACCGTGTGGGGCGCCATGAGGCGGACCGCCTCCTCGATGGGCATGCCCAGGACGTCGAAGTGGCTGATATCGAAATTGAGCCCCAGGTAGGGAGAGCCCATGGCCTCCACGAGCTGGACGGACTTTTCCGCGGTGTCCAGGGCGGATCCCACGTGGGCTTCCATTCCGACCACCACGTCCCGTGCCGCGGCGTAATCCAACAGTTCCCGGACCCGTTCGAAAATGAAATCCAGCCTGGGTTCCCAGTCTTCCGGCACGCCGCCCAACACGGTGTCCAGTGCCGGCGCGCCACGGCCGTCGCTCCATTCGGCGCACAGGTCGACGGCCCGTTTCAGCACGCGCATGTTCTCGCGGTGCGCGTCGGGGTCCTCGTCGAGGAGCGAGCGGTGGGCGGCAACGGCGGGCATGGACAGGCCGTAGCCGGCAAAGAGATCCCTGATTCGCCGCCGTTCGGCGTCGTCCAGCCCGTCCACGGCCGTCGTATAGTTCGGCAGGACCGTCAGTTCCACCGCGTCGAAGCCCTGCTCGTTAAGAAACGAAAGGGCCTGGTCCACGGGAACCCTGGGCATGCCCCAGGTGGTATAGCCAATCTGCATGATCGATTCAGTAATCCAGGGGCCGGTGATTCATACACGGAATGAACTGGCCGGATCGAGTTCCGGTTTGTCCCACAATCGGTATCGGCGGTCCGGTTCCACTAAAGCATGCCGCCGTCCGCCAGGAAAACCTTGAGTTGCTCCATCTCCTCGTCGGAGAGATCGGGCAGGGGACTTCTGCGCCAGCGGCCGCAGATTCCGGCCAGTTCCAGTACGGCGTGCTGGGCCGCGTCACCGCCGGCCGGGAAGGTGTTGTACAGGTAATCGAACAGCGGCATGTCGTACCGCGCGATGACGTCCACGGCCGAATCCAGGTCTCCCTTCTCGATGGCGGACCAGTAGGCGTGGACCACCTCGGGCTTGAACTTGATGAAGGTCGACATGTACCCATCGCAGCCGTAGGGCAGCATGTCCATGTGGGTCTGTTTCTGACCGCCGGCGAAGATCACCCATTTGTCGTGGGCTCTCGCGCAGGCGCCCCGGGCGAAATCTGGACCGAAGTCTTCTTTGAAGCCCACAACGCCGGGCACCTCGTCCACGAGCCGTTCGACCGTTTCGAGCGCACCCTTGACCCCCACGCTCACCAGTCCGGCGCTCAGGATGAACGCCGGCAGGGACTTCGATACGGCGTCGTAGTACGCCACGAGTCCGTCCACCGTCATCCCGCGGTCGGGAGGCGCCACGATCACCGCGTCCGCCCCGCAGTCCCGGGCGTACTCCGCGAAGGCGGCGGTCTGCGGCGTGGACCAGAATCCCGCGCTCGCGATGAACAGCGCCCGGTTGTTCACGATGCCGGCGGTAAAGGCCGTCATCTCAGCGATCTCCGCCTCGGTCAGCAGCGAATAGAGACTGTCCCCGGGAGTGAACAGCACGGTGCCCGCGCCGGCGTCGATGCAGAAGTCGACAAATCGTCGCAACCCCTCGTAGTCGATGTCGTCGTTTTCGAGAAAAGGGGTGTTGATCGAGGCGACGGGACCGGCCAGGTGGTGTCTGAAGCGATCCATATCCATCTATGCCTGCCTATCTTCCGACCAGGTGTCGAAGGGGTTGCCGGTTTCGGCGAGGGGAAATGTGACCCGCGCGCCCGTGATGTGGGAACGGTGCGCGCCCATGGCCATCTCGATATGGCGGCGGGCCGTACGGGCGTGGCAGAGTTCGTATTCGGGTTCCCGGCCCTCGATGAGATCCATCATGGACCGGGCCATGCGGCGGTGGGCGTTGATCCATTTCTGCCCGCCCGGCACCCGTTCGTGGGCGATCACTTCCCAGCGGTCATCGTCGAAGGGCTGCGGGTTGGAATGGGGATGAAAGTAGATATCCGGTCCGTCCTGTGTGGGACCGGGCAGGACGAGCGTACCGGCGGTCCCGTGGATGTCGATGCGATAGGGATTCTCCAGGCCGTCGCCCGCGAAGGATTCGAATTCCGCGTTGAACCCGTCGAACTGGTAGTGGGCCCACATGCCGTTCCCCGCGGAGGTACCCATGCCGAACAGCCCCTCTTTCCGGTCAGACGGGCGGGCCGGACGACCGTCCTGGGTGATGATCGCCTGGCACCACGACGGTTCGCCGAAAAGCTGCCACAGGAAATCGAAGAAATGGGGATAGAGATCGATGAACCATTGGTCTCCCCCGTTTTCGCCGCCGAAACCGTACATGCGGGCCCATCGCGGCGCCCCGATCCCGCCCTCGCGGATCATCGGGATGGCCTGGCGCTGGATTTCCGGCCGTCCCCGCCAGGGGTGGGCCATGATGAGCAGGACACCGGCCCGGTCGCAGGCTTCCACCATGGCGTCTACTTCAGCGGGCGTACGGGCCAGCGGTTTTTCCGCGTAAACGTGGACGCCCTGTTCAGACGCGGCCAGCACCATGGCAAGATGGTTGCTCATCTCGTGGGTGGCCAGGACGACGATGTCCAGCTTCTCCGTCTCCAGCATTTCCGTGTACCGGGCATATCCCTTGCTCGCGCCGGTGCGCTGTATCGCAGCTTTCCGTCCCTCCTCGTCCGGGTCGGCTAGGGCGG
>JAJECR010000114.1 GCA_022821935.1 Candidatus Latescibacterota bacterium | reverse complement strand
ATCATGACCGCTCCCGGTTCAGGCGCGCTCGATGCGGGACTGAGCAGCCTGTTCCAGCCCGGGGAGCAGGTGGCCGTGGTGACCAACGGTCCCTTCGCCAATCGTCTCGTCGAAATTCTAAAGGCCTTCCGAAGCGAGGTGATCGCCGTGGACGCTCCCTGGGGCGAGCCGGGCGAGCCGGCCAAAATGCGTGACGCGCTCGAACGGCACCCCGGGACCGCCGGCCTGGTCGTGGTCGCCAACGATACCGGTACAGGCGTGCGGAATCCGTTGGAGGCCTACGCCGGCCTCGCCCGCGAATTCGACCTGCCCTTTTTCGTGGACGGCGTTTCAGCCCTGGGCGGCTATGACATCCCTGTGGACGAACTGGGCATCGACGTGGCCGTGACCTCTTCCAACAAGGCCCTGGAGACCGCGCCGGGCCTGGGCATCCTGGCGGTCAGCGAACGGGCCTGGGATATCATACGCGCCAAGGACAGCGCCCATCGGGGCTGGTACTATGACCTCGCCGTCTGGAAACGGGCGTCTGAATCGTCCGGAGAGCATCCCTATCCCACGACGCAGTCGAGCAGCGTGATCGTCTCCCTGCACGCGAGCCTGAAGCGCATCATGGACCGGGAAACCCTGGAAGGCCATTGGGCGCGGTACGCCTGGGCCCGGGACGTCGTTCGCGCAGGGCTGCGCGCGGTAGGGTGCACGCCCATCGTGGCCGACGAGCACGCGTCCTATACGGTGACCACCTTTCGGGTCCATTCGGACGTATCCGAAGCCGCGGAGCTGCGGACCTACTTGCTGCGCAACCACGGCTTCCTTGCGGCGCAGGCCATGGGTGAATTCGCCCGTGACTCGCTTCGCGTGGGCCACATGGGCAAAGCCGGCTCGCGGGCGTACATTGAACCCTTTTTGCTCGGACTGGAGGACTTCTTCCGTACGGTCATGGGCCACGACCTGGCGCCGGGATGCAGCCTGGAAGGGTTGCGGCGAACCGAAACCCATTACTAGGCATCTCCTCGGCGCGGTTACCGGGCGTCTCTCCTCGGCGCGGTTACCGGACGTCTCTCCCCGGCGTGGTTACTGGGCGTTTTTCCTCGGCGGCGTGAGGGACAGCACCGTGTCCGTGAGGGACTGGTCGAGGGGATAGTGGTAGGACGTCCGGTAGTACTGCAGCAGGTCGCGGGCCAGGGCGTTCAGCGGATCGATATTCTGGAAGCGGTCGGGCAGCGGTCCCGGATGGTACAGGACATTCAGAAGAGAACGCAGGGGTATGTCCTCCGGCGAACTGGCCGGCATGTAGGTGACATGGTACCCCGATTTGCGGGAAAGCAGTCCTGAATCCACGTAGGCCGAGAGCATCTCGTCAAGTATGTTCTCTGGAGCCCCGGTCTGGCCGGAAAGCCGGTCCAGCCTGGTCGGCCGGTTTTCTTCCACGAAATTGCGGATGATGTAGAGGAACGCGAGGACATTGATGTAGCTTCGCAGCGCCGTCCCGTGGACCCGCTCCGCCTGCCGCCACTCCATGATACCCACGTTCTGGATGGAATAGGCCAGGACCGCCCCCAGCAACAGGATCACCCAGCCCAGGTATAGCCAGATCAGAAACAACGGCAGGGCGGCGAAGCCCGCGAAGAGGATCTCCCGCGCGCTCGCCTGGGTTGTGTCTGCGATGAACTGCGCGAAGACCCGGTTGAGCCATAGCCAGCCAAGCCCGGAAATCATGCCGCCGACCAGGGCCGACCGGATCGAAACCCGCGTGTTGGGCACAGACCAGATAATCAGGGAAAAAAAGAGTCCGATCAACAGGACGGAAAGCGGCGAGAAGCCCGCGATCCGCTCGAAGTTGGCCAGGATGGCAATGCTGTTCGACGAACCCGTGAAGGTCACGACGCCCGTGATGATCAGCGGACCGATCAGCAGTAGCGCCAGGTAGCTCACGAGGCGCTGCCTCCAGCTTCGCATGCGCCGCACGTGCCAGATGTCGTTGTAGGATTCCTCGATGTTCGCCAGGATGCCGAGGACCGCGAGCATGAGGACCACCAGCCCGACGTATCCCAGCGTGCCGGTCTGGGCGTTGGCCAGGAAGTTCATGATATTCGTGGCCACGATGTCTCCGTTGCTGCCCAGGGGACTCAACCACTCCCGCAAGGTGGGTTCGAAGTTCACGTAGAGCCCCAGGCTCTGGTACAGGGTGAACACGATGGCGAGCAGCGGGACCAGGGCCAGCAGGCTGGAAAACGTCAGCGCCGATGCGCGGGTCAGCAACCGGTCTTCCCAGAACTGGTGGTATAGAAAGAGTATGGACTTGGCTATGCGCACCAAGAGCGCATGCAGCCGGGACAGCCCCCGGGTATTGATGTGCCAGATCTCGCTTCCGATGAACTGGCTTGCCTTGCGTATGTGATGCATGGCGTTGGTTAAGCTGCGCTGCACGGAAATTATCCTTGTACTCGAAGGCATACCGGTCGTTGCCCTGCTGTATCATCCTTATTGACCGGCAATGTACAATAGTTTGGCCGTTCAGGCCAGTTTCGGCAACACGAACTGCGCCAGGCTCAGCAGGAGAAAGAAGCCGCACATGTCCGTTACCGTCGTAAGCATCGGGCCGGATGCCAGCGCGGGATCGGCCTTCATCGACCGGAGCGCCAGGGGAATGAAACCGCCCAGGCACGCCGCGAGCACCGTATTGGCCGCCAGCGCGGTACCGACGATGAGGCCCAGGTATGGGTTCCCTTTCCACAACAGGGCGGCGCCGGCGAGCAACACGCCGAGGACCACGCCGTTCATGAGGCCGACGGAGGCCTCTTTGGCGAGGACGCGCAGGATCTCCCGGGGCCGTACGAGGCCCAATGCCAGTTCGCGGATGCTCACCGCGACGGCCTGGTTGCCCGAGCATCCGCTCATGTCCGAGATAATGGGAAGAAAAACGGCCAGGGTGATCGCCTTTTCCAGGGTGTCCTGGTAGAAGGCGATGACGCTGGCGGCCAGGATGTTCAGGACGACGTTGACGCTGAGCCAGGACAACCGCCGTGAGGCCCTTTTCAGGACGGGCATGCTGCGCAGTTCCTCGCCGCCTACGATGCCGCTTGCCTTGCGGAACTCGCTTTCGGTCTGTTCCGTCAGCTTTTCCTGCACATCCGCGGCGCGTACCACGCCGACCAGTTCCCCAGCTTCATTCGTGACCGGAAGCCCCAGGTAGGTGTGGGTTTCGAAGAGATCGCGCATCTGTGCAAGCGAAGAAAGCACATTGACGCGCACGGGATCCGGCACCATGATTTCCGTGAGCCGCTGTCCGGGCAAGGCCATCAGCACGTCTCGCAGCCGCAGCACGCCCGACAGCATCCGCCCGTCCGATACGTACAGGTACTGCACGTCGTATCCGGCGTATTCCTCGTGTCTGTTCCGCAGGTCTTCTATCACGTCCTGAACGGCGTAATCGCCGGGAAAGGATACGAATTCGGTCAGCATGATCCCGCCGGCCGTTTCGTCGGGATACTGAAGCAGCCGCCGGACTTCCTCGGCCGTTTCGTCCGGCATTGCCTCGAGGATCGCTTCCGCTTCCTCGTCTTTGAGGTCTCCAAGCAGATCGGCCTGGGCGTCGCTGTACATCTTGTCCACGATCGCGGCGGCTTCGGCGGGAGGAAGATCTTCGATCAGGTCGACCGCCTGGACGTCCTCGATGCTGTGGATCAACTCGGCCGCGTCCTGGGGCGACAGGAGGCCGAGTAACCGGGTGTGCTCCTCCTGGCTCAGGCGCGAGACGGCCAGCGCCAGTTCGGTGGCCGTAAGCGACTCGATGTATGAAGGCAACACGTGCCTTGAACCGGCCTGGATGAGCGCCTGGAGATTCCGCCAGGGCTCCGGGCGGACGGGATCTGTAACGTCGGAATTCATGGGAAGCCCCGACTTTCGGCTATTTCAGGAAAGAAAGTCCGGCAACGCGGCCTGTTTGAACCGGGGCGCCCGATCCGTGCGGTTCCAGATAGGAGGCGAGTTCCGCCTGAACCGCGTCGCCCGAGGCGAGTGCTTCTACGTAGGCCTCGTAGGATTGCTGGATGTTCGCAACGTAGTGTACCGGCTGGCCGCCGCGGCAGAATCCGTAGCGGGCGCGATTGTAGTATGCGGGCTTGGACAGGAGCAGCATGGCCTTTTCCACGTGGCCGAACCACTGGTCGGGATCCCATCCCTTTTCCCTGGCCAGGCGGCGCGCGTCGAGGAGGTGGCCGTAACCGGCGTTGTAGGAAGCCAGGGCGAAGTGTATCCGTACCTCCATGGGCAACTTGGGATCGAACCGGTCCAGGAGGTGGTCCATATACTTCACGCCGGCGTGGATGCCCTGTTCCGGGTCATGCAGTTCGGAGAATCCCATCTGTCGTCCCGTGGCCGGCATCACCTGCATGAGCCCCTGGGCCCCGACCCAGCTGACGGCATTCGGATCGAATCTGGATTCCTGGTACATCTGCGCCGTAATCAGGCGCCAGTCCTGGCCGTAATACCCGGCGAATTTCTTGACGTGATCGTCGTAAGGGGAAAGCTGCCCGGTCAGGTCGACCCGCAGAGAATCCCTGGACTTGGCTATGGTACGCAGGTTCTCGAAGTATTTCTTGCGCATCAGGTTGAAGAACAGCCCCCGCTTTTCTTCCTTGATGTACTGGTCTAACGCCGCGAGGAGGCCAGGGCTGTTTCTTCGCACGGCCCAGCCCAGAGAGGTCGGCTTGACATGGAACGCAGCCTTCAGGTTTCGGCCGTAGGCCTGTTCCACCTCCAGCAGGTTGGAATCCGCGATGGTAACGTCGTAGATCCCTTCGTCGATACCGACCATGATGTCTTCCGTCTCGATGTGGTCGGGCAGAGCGACGATCTCCAGACCTTCTACGGAATCGGCGGCCGCCTCGAGCGTAGCGCGAAACGATGAACTGTTCCGGACATGCACCTTGCGGCCGGCCAGGTCCCTGAAACCCGTTATGCCGTCCTCATCCGACCGGACCACCACCAGTTCGTCCACGTCGTTGTAGGGTGTCGTAAAAACAGCCCGCGCCTTCCGTTCGTCGGTGATCGTCATGGCCGCGGCCACGATGTCTCC
>JAJECR010000353.1 GCA_022821935.1 Candidatus Latescibacterota bacterium | reverse complement strand
ATCGGGCGCATCGACCGGGACGGCTATCTGTATATCGCGGACCGCCTGGACCGCCTGGACCGCCTGGACCGCCCGGACCGTACCGAGCGCCTGGGTGGGTCCGCATCAGACCGCCCGGGCGGGTCCGTATCTGAAGGGTCGGCCGATCGGCGGCCGGGACGCGCCGGAAACGGCCGGGAACACGCCGCCACGGCCTTCTTCGATGTGGACGGCACCATCGTGGACGCGACGATCGTACACTACTACGCTTTCTACCGGACCTGGGGTTATTCCGCGCCGCGCCGCCTCCTCTGGACCATCGGATTTCTGCCGAAAGTCGTCTATTACATCGTGCTGGACAAGATCAGCCGGAGCCGTTTCATCCAGGCGTTCTACCGGCAATACCGGGGTTTGTTGCGCGGGGACTGCGTTTCCCGAAGCGAACGGCTCTTCGAAGAGGTCATGCGTCCGCGCATGTACACCGGCGCCGTCGATCGCATACGGGCGCACCAGCAACGGGGCGAGCGCGTGGTCCTGGTCACGGGGTCGCTCGATTTCATCATGGAGCCGCTGGCGGAGTACACCAAGGCGGATGACCTCATCGCCCTGTCCATGAAGGAAGCCGACGGCCGCCTGACCGGGGAGACGGAAGGGCCGCCCATCGGCGACGATGCGAAGGCGCGGATCGTCCGGGAGTACGCCGGGCGCCGCGGCATCGACCTGGCCCGGTGCTATGCCTATGCCGACAGCAGTTCGGACCAGCCTATGTTGAGCGTGGTAGGGCACGCCGTCGCGGTGAACCCGGGCGGGAAGCTGAAGAAAGCCGCGGAAGACGGCGGCTGGGAAGTCGTTCACTGGACCCATGTATGAAAGCGGTACAATACATCAAGAGCGTACCCCGTTACCTGTTCGTCCGCACCCTCGGCCACCGGCGACCGGGGCCGGCCACCGGCGCGCTGTCGTGCATTCGCATGGCGGACGTCGATCCTCCGGCGCTTCCGACCCCCGAATGGATGCGCGTCAGGCCGCTCGTGAGCGGAATCTGCGGATCGGACCTTTCCACCATACGGGCGAAGGGAAGCCCCTATTTTTCTCCCCTCATCTCCGCGCCTTTCGTCCTGGGACACGAAGTGGTGGGCGAGGTCCTGGAGACCGGTTCCGCTCCCGGGGACGTTTCGCGGGGTGACCGCGTGGTGATCGAACCCGGTCTCTGCTGTCCCGTGCGGGGTATCCACCCGCCGTGTCCGTCGTGCCGGGAAGGTGCTTTCGGCCTGTGCGAGATGGTCATGCACGGAGACATTTCCCCTGGAATACAGACCGGGTACTGCAGGGATACGGGTGGTGGATGGAGTACGTCGCTGGTGGCGCATCCCTTCCAGGTCCACAGGGTACCAGATAGGCTCTCGGACGAGGAAGCGGTCCTGGTCGAGCCCTTCAGCTGCTGCCTGCACGCCGTGCTTAAATCTCTCCCGGCCGCCGACGAGACCATACTGGTAATCGGCTGCGGCGCCGTTGGACTCCTCACCATCGCGGCCATCCGGGCCCTGGGCGGGAAGTGCCGCATCCTCGCCACCGCCCGTTATCCCCATCAGCAGGCCATGGCGGCCGCCCTGGGCGCCGACCGCGTCATCGGGCGGGACGAAGAACTCTACGAAACGGTCAGCGAAGAGACTGGCGCGGAGATCCACCGTCCCGAGATCGGGCGTCCCGTATTCATCGGCGGCGTGGACCGGACCTTCGATTGCGTCGGTTCGTCGCGGACCATCGACGACGCGCTCCGGTTGACCGGTTCCGGCGGCAGCGTCACCGTGGTGGGCATGCCGGGCATACCGTCCGGGATCGACTGGACGGCGGTGTGGTACAAGGAATTGAAGGTGCGGGGGGCCTACGCCTACGGGACGGAAGAACTCGACGGGCGGTCCATCCGGACTTTCGACCTGTCGATCGGACTGCTGGAATCGGGGAAGGTCGACCTGAAATCCCTCGTGACGGACCTCTTCCCCTTGAGGGAATACCGGAAGGCCATAGGCCGGGCCCTGGAAGCCGGGCGGCACGGGGCCGTCAAGGTGGCCTTCGACCTGAGAAACGAACCGGGGTCATAGGTCCGATGTCGCATGGCGCTGCCGGTTATTCAACTATAACCGCACGAATCGGAGCACATCCGTGCCCTACCTGAAGTTGTTGCACGCCAAAGACCAGCAAGTGTATGTCCTGTCGCGGGATACCACCACCCTGGGCCGGTCCGGCGAGGTCGACATCGCCATACGCGGCGACCGAGGCGTTTCGAAGCTGCATGCCCGTATCGAAACGGAGGCGTCAGGCTACGTAATCGCGGACCTGGGCAGCCGGAACGGGACCTACGTCAACGATCATCCCGTTGGCGGCGAGCCTGCCCCGTTGCTTCCGGGAGACCATATCCGGATAGGCCAGACGATCCTGGCCTTCGAGGCAGGTGAACCCGCGGGGGCGGAGTCCGCCGCAGGCACGGGCGACTCCGGGGCGCAGCCGTCCCTCTTCCGGGCGGATCAGCTTCCGTACACGCTGGCCGGCCGCACACCCGGCGGAACACCGGGCCGCGGACGCCGTGACACCAGCGCCGACGCCGACGGAGAACTGCTAAAGCTTACGGCGCTGAGCAAGGCCGTCATGACGGTGCGCAGCGAAGCGGAGCTGGGAGACCTGGTGACCCGGCGTCTGCTGGAGTGGCTGGAGGCGGACTGCTGCGCGATCGTTCATCCCAGGGAGTCCGAATCGGGGTATGAACTGGAGACCCGTGCGCTCACCACGCGGACCGGCGAAGCAGACCGGACGATCTCGATCAGCACGACCGCGGTGAACCAGGCCCTGGAGAACCGCATGGCGTCGATTACCACCAACGCCATGGAAGATGACCGGTTCAGGGACCGGCAAAGCGTTATCGTCCGCGGGCTCGCGTCCATCCTGTGCGCGCCTCTGTGGCACGAGGACCGCGTATTCGGCCTGGTGTACCTCGATTCATCAGACCCGACCGTCCGGTTTACCGTGGATCATCTTGGCCTGGTGAGCGCGGCGGCCAACCTGGCCGCAATCAAGATCGATAATCTGAGGCTGTTCGACGCGGCCGTGGCTAAGAGCGCGATGGACAAGGAACTGGCCCTGGCCGGCGAGATACAGGCGGGCCTGCTGCCGGGCGAAAGCTATGCCTTCAATGCGCTCGCATGCGCTGGGGCTCACGTGTCCTGCGAGGAAATCGGCGGGGATTACTACGACTTCATTCCCTTGGACGACGATGTGCTGACAGTAACGATCGCCGACGTGACCGGCCACGGCCCGTCCAGCGCCCTGCTGATGGTCGCCTGCAAGACCATGCTGACCACGCTTATCGACATGGGCATACCGCTGGTGGAACGCATAGGCAGATTGAACGAATACATGATCCACCACTCCGCGGAGAGCCAGTTCATTACCTTCTTCCACGCCGATATCGATACCCGGACGCAAACCCTGAGCTATTGCAACGCCGGGCACAATCCGCCCATGCTCCTGTCACGGACCGGGCCGATTCGAAAACTGGCCTCCGTCACGCCTCCGCTTGGGATCACGGCCGTTTCCTTCGAGGCTGAAACGGTACGGTTCGAACCCGGGACCAGGCTGGTCTTGTATACCGACGGCGTCACCGAAGCGGCCGGCCCGTCCGGCGAACTGTACGAGGAGCACAGGCTCGAATCCCTGTTGACCGAGCACAGGGGTCAGAACGCGGGAGATTTGAAGGACACCGTTATCACGAAGGTATTCGAGTTCGCCGCGGGGTCCCGGCAGTGCGACGACGTCACCCTGGCCGTGGTGGAACATGCCTGACCGCTCCGCCCGCCAGCAGCCGCTCCACCAGTCGGCGACCGTTCCGCCCGCGGGGCGTCCCGCCTAGATCCAGCCGTGATCGATGCTGACCGGTGAACCGGACTGCTGGTGCGTCCACTGCCCGCCACTGGCCAGCGGCACCTCCCGGCCGGAAATGGAAGACTGTTCGGCGGCAAACAGGATCTCCATGACGTGGCGGCCCCATTCGCCCGGTGTGGGCGGCTCTATATCCTTGCGGACCGACTCGACGAATCCCTTCCACTCGTTGTACATGGGATTGGGCGGGTCGTCGAAGGGCACGTCCTCCCACTTGTTGTCCCTGCCTACCCGGACGTACTTCTCGCCGGATTCGCTGAAGCGAAGCGAGCCGTTGGCACAGATCACCTGGCACTCGTGATTGGGACCGCCATCGGAGTAACCCACGGCCACCGCCACGCCCGCCGTGCCGTTTTTGTACCGGATGAAGGCCGTGGCGGAATCGTCCGCGGCCTGGTAGTGCGCACGGTTGCCGATGGAGGCGGAGACCGAGACCGCCTGCGAGGCCATGACCCAGGAGAGCCGGTCCACCACGTGGACCCCGTTGGTCATCCACATGCCGCCCCCATGGAACCGGCTGCGGTACTGGGGCCTGCGGCCGCTGTGCCCCCAGTTCTTGGACATGTAGCATACGCCCGTGATGGCGGGTCCCAGGTCGCCGGAGTCCAGGATTTCCTTGGCTTTGACACTGGTGCCGTAGAAGTGCTGCGTCAGGCCCACCATGAGCTTGACGCCGTTGGCCGCGGCGGCGGCGATCATGTCGTCGCACTGGTCCAGGCTGATGGCCATGGGCTTCTCCACCAAGACGTGCTTGCCTGCATTGCAGGCGTCCACGGTCAGGCGGTGGTGAAGCTGATGGCCGAGGACGATGGCCACCGCTTCGATGTCGTCATCCGCCAGCAACTCCGTGTGGGTGGCGTAACCCCTGGGGATGCCGTACTTTTCCATGTATTCCCGGCGCTTTTCCTTGAGGAGATCCGCAACAGCCACGATCTCCACGCCGTCCTGGTTCGCAATGGCCTCACAGTGGGGACGGGCGATGCCGCCCAGCCCGATGATGCCGACGCGCAGGTTAGACACGGGTGACGCTCCTTTATGGGTGCGGGAAATGGGTCGGCGACGGTGGTCCGGGCAACCCGACGCCGGGTTCAGGTTTTCTATACGGACTGCGTGTAAGGCGGCGTCTTACCCGTCATCCTCGTCTGCGTCCCGCCCGATCCCCAGGGCGTCCGCGACGCGGTTGATGTAGTTGAACCACGACGCGATCAGCGTGATCTGCAGGATGGCGACGTCGTCGAATCCCACAGACCGCAGTCCATCAAGATCGGTCTTCCTTATTTGCGTGGCATCCTCGGTGAGCCGGACGACGAAATCCAGCATCGCCCGGTCCTGCGTGCTCAGCGGCGCCTTTTCGTAGTCGTACTTGATCGCTTCGACCAGTTCGCTGTCCAACGTGACCCGACGCAGAAACTCTGCGTGCGAATCAATTCAGTAGACACACCGGTTTCTCGCGGAGACGATGGTCGAGATCATCTCGTGCTGCCGGCGGCTCAGCGGAAGATCGGGCGACATCAACACGCCGAAGGTGGCGAAGGCGTGATGCAGCGCGTCCGGGATCAGCGAATGCGACGCCACGATGCCGGAAGTGCCGTCGTCGGTGGGGTGGACGGGCGTGTCGTACTCCGCCGGGTAAAGCGAACGCTGCGCCTCGAGGGCGGCGAGCAGCCGTTCGTCCCCATCGGAGGCGGAAACGGTTTTAATCCAGGCCATGGTCTTCTCCTGTCCGACTTTGCTGCGTGGATTGATTTCGAAAAACGAGGAAGTATACCGGTATACCCAGGGCGGTCACGCCCACGCCCAGCAGGGCCTGCAGCGGACTGTTGCCGAAGAGCAGCACGAGCAGGACCGCGGCGAGGAGCAGGAACAGGACTGGCGTGACGGGGTAGAACGGGGTCCTGTACGGAGGTGTGTCGGTCGTCTTGTGGCGGATCACGAAAAGGCCCGCCACAGTAAGGGCGATGAACAGGACGGCCACGAAGATGAAGTAGTCGAGGATCTGGCTGAAGGTCCCCAGCCACACCAGCAGCGAAGCCAGTCCGCCCTGGATGGCGATCGCGCGGTAGGGCGTGCCGAAGGCGGGATGGACCGCGCTGGCGAAGCGGAGGAAGACCCCGTCCCTGGCCATGGCGAAATACACTCTCGGGGCCATCAGCAGCAGCCCGGTGAGGCTGCCGACGATGGACAGGATGACCACGGAGGAGAACAGAATGCCGCCGCTGCGCCCGAAGAGCACCTCGCCGGCCTGCGCCGCGAAGGTCTCGTCGCTCGTGACCTGCGAGACGGGCACGAGATACATGAAGACGGCACTGGTGGAGATATAGGTCAACGCGACGATGACCACCGCCAGCAGCAGCGCCTGGGGCAGGGTTCTGGCCGGGTCCCGGATCTCGCCGGCCACCTTGTTCAGGTCCCACCAGCCGGCAAAGGCGAAGAAGGCGCCCACGATGCCGCCGGCAAGGGCGCCGAACAGCGGACCGGAATCCGGCGGCCGATCCACGAAGGGCGTGAAGTTCGACCAGTCGCCCAGCCCCAGTCCGAAACCCAGGATGGAGATGACCGCGAGCACGCCGACCTTGAACACGGTCAGCAGGACGATGATCCAGGCGCCGATGCGCACGCCGTAGATGTTCACGCCCGTAAGGACGACCAGCACGGCGATGGCCAGCAGCTTCATCGCGACCGGTTCCATCGGATAAATATGGCCCGCGTAACTCGAAAGGCCCGTCGCGAGGGTCGCCGTGATGCCGGGGTCCAGCACCATCAGGGACATCCAGCCGTACAGGAAGGCCGTCGGGGTGCCGTAGGCTTCGCGGAGATAGATGTATCCGCCGCCCGCGTGGGGATATCGGGAGGCCAGTTCCCCGAAGCACAGCGAGCCGCACAGCGCCATCCCCGCCATGGCCAGCCAGATGACGAGCAGCAGCAGGGGCGATCCCAGGGACTTGGCCATCCCGGCGGGCACAAGGAAGATCCCCACGGCGATCATGCCGCTGATGACCATGGCCGTGGTCGGCCAGATACCCAGTTGTCGACGCAGATTACCCGAGGTCATGAACGCGGTTTCGTTGAGTCCGGAAAAAGGGTCGGCTGATCACGCCAGTTCCGGTTCGTTTTCGATACGGCTCAGCCAGTAGTGGTTGTCGAACTGGTCGTCCCCGGTCAGGAACCGCCAGAAGTGGATCCGGTTGACGTGTTCGATCCGTTCTTCGTTCCCGTGCCAGGGCTGGTTCGTGCTCAGGATATGGCTGACTTCCGGGTCGTCGATATCATCCGTGTTCCACAGGCGCAGCTGCCGGACCGTGGGGTTGAGGCGCAGCTTGAACATGTACCGGAGCTCGCTGGTCCTGTTGGGCTGGGCGCAGTGCCACATGCCGTGATGGACCACGATCAGCGTGCCGGCCTTGCACACCATCGGCACCTGGCCCACGAAATTGTGGTACCGGGCGATGTCCGATTCGCTGATGCGGCGGTAGTGGCTTCCGGGCAGGATCAGCGTCCCGCCCATCTCCCTGGGCGTGTCGTGGGCGAAGTACATGAACTGGATGTCGAAATGCTGGCGCGTGTCAATAATGGCGTCCGCGTGCCAGTGCTGTCCGAAGTGATGGCCCGCCGCGACGGTGTGCACGGCGTGGTGGTCGTATAGCGGATCCGGTCCGACGAGGCTGTGGATGATGCCCTCGATCTCCGGAAGGCGGAACACGCGTCCCACGGCCGCGTCCGGCCAGATGGCGCTGAGCGGCGATCCCGCTTCTTCCCGGGGAACGGCCTGGTTGTCCATTTCCTCCTTCACAGCCCGGTTCAGGTCGTCCGGGACCAGTTCATCGAAGCGAAGGTATCCTTCCGCGACGAACCGGGCCATCTGCTTGGAATTCAATAGATGCGTCTTGTCAGCCATCGACCACCTCCATTTTTTCGAGGATGTACTCGTACTTGAGATAGGACACCTGGTATTCCGTACCCGGATAGGCCGGGTATTGCTGGGGGAACTGGACGACCCGCCAGCCGTCCCGCATGGCGTCCACCACGGATTCGTAGGGCGGCTCGGTTTCGCCGCCCGAATCGGCGGCGTCACCCGAGGTATGGCGTTCGTCGGCGGGCGCGGTCCCGTCGTATTCGGACCAGGCCACGACACCGGCGTGGAGGTCGGGGGTCCGAAGGTAAAGCACCAGCAGTTTCTGGCGTGTTTCAGACATCTTGATCCTTTCTGGTTCGACTTCGGTCCGTGACACCCGGGGTTATCCCGTCCGGGTGATGCGCTCGATTATTCAGTCCGCCCGCGGTTATCCGGTCCCGGTGATGCGCTCAATCGTGCCGGTAGTGGACATGCCGTCCAGCACGGGTACTCTTTCCACGCGGCCGCCGTATCCCTCCACCACGTCCCAACCCACCACCTCCTCGTGTCCGTAGTGGCCTCCTTTGACGAGGATATCCGGCCTGAGCAGATTGAGCAGTGGAATGGGAGTCGGTTCGTGAAAGAGGACCACGTGGTCTACGCAGGCCAAGGCGCTGAGCATGTAGGCCCGCTCCATTTCGTCGTATATCGGGCGTCCCTCGTCCTTGATCGCCCGGACGGACGCGTCGGTGTTTATGGCCACGATAAGCATGTCGCCGAATGAACGCGCGGTCTGTAACAGATGGACATGGCCGGGATGGAGCAGATCGAAACACCCGTTCGTGAATACGACGGTTTCGCCCTGCTGCCGGGCGCGCTCCACCACCTTTGCTAGTTCATCGCGGCCGATGAGTTTGCCGCGGGTCTGCCGAGAGTGCATGACTGGCCACGAGGTACCGTGAGAGATTCAAGCGGGTTGTCCTTGATGTAATATCGCAGGAGGCGGGCGTGTCAACCTAAATCACGCCGGAAGGAAGATCGAATACGGCCGGAGGGAAAGGACCGGCGGGATCGGTCAGGACCGCGCGAACATCATGCCCGGAAGCTGCCGAACCGCGCCCTTCAACTCGAGGGCCAGCAGGATGCCGAGGGCCTGAGAGGAAGTCAGGGCAAGGGCGGACGCCAACTGATCGATGTGTTTCGGATCCGTGGACAACTGATCGTACATGGATTTCTCCTCCGGCAGCAGGTCAAACGCCGGGACGGCCGGTTTTCGTTCAATCCTGGAGGGATCGAAGCCCAGGCGGGGCGCCAGTTCGTCGATCACGTCCTCGACGCGCTGGATCAGCTTGGCGGTACCGTCCTTGATCAGCCTGTTGACGCCCTCGCTGCCGGGCGCGTTCAGCGGACCGGGGACGGCGAAGACTTCGCGGCCCTGTTCAAGGGCGAAGCGCGCGGTGATCAGCGCCCCGCTGCTTTTCCCGGCCTCCACTACGATCGTTCCCAGGGTAGCGCCGCTGATGATCCGGTTCCGCTGCGGGAAATTGACGGCGTCCGGACCGGTGCCGAAGGGTTGTTCCGTCATCACGGCGCCGTGCTCCCGGATCGATGCCATCAACTTGCGGTTTTCCGCGGGGTACGGCCTGTCCAGGCCCGATCCCAGTACGGCTACGGTACGGCCGTCTCCCCGCAGCGCGGTCCTGTGGGCCACGGTGTCCACGCCCCGCGCCATGCCGCTCACGACGGTGAACCCGTACGCACTCAACTCCGCGCTGAACGACTCGGCCATCTTGCGGCCATAGGAAGAGGCAAACCGCGTCCCCACGACCGCAACGGACTGCTCGTCCTGCGCTTCCCATCCGCCGGCAACGAACAGCAGCGGCGGTGGGTCGTAGATCTCGCGCAGGAGCCCGGGATAGTTCCGGTCGCGGAAGGTGACGATTCGCGCGCCGTGCCGTTCCAGCAGGCGCAACTGGCGGTCTACGAAGGCCTGGTCCCGGTGGGTGCGTACCGCCCGGGCGATCTGCGGCCCCAGCCCTTCGACGGCGGTCAGCTCGTCCATAGAGGCGGACAGGGCCGCGGAGGGTGAGCCGAACCGGCGCAGTAAAGCGTGGAACCGCGCGGCGCCTATGCCTGGTACACGTGCCAGGGTCAGCCAGGATGCCAGGTCCGACATGGACAGGTCCTTACAGAACGGGATATCGATGCGGGTACAGCCTGCATATTCCGGACAATCGTCCGTGCGTAATTCGTTTGACGTGAATTCAGTCGAGGGCGGCGGGTCCGATCTCGTAAAGAATCTGGCCGATTTCCCTGAGGAGTTCGGGGATGCCTTCTCCGGTGGCGGAGGAGATCGCCAGCACGGGATTGTTGCGCTGGCCCGCGTGCCTGGTGCGGCCGGGGTCCACCGCGAGACGCTCCAGCACGGACCGATCCACGATCAGGTCCAGCTTGGAGAAAACGACCAGGGCGGGGCGGGAGAGGAGTACGGGGTTGAACTGGCGGAGTTCGCTGACGAGCACGTCATAGTCGTGCAGGGGATCGGGCTGGCTCGCGTCGAGCAGGAAGAGGAGGATTCGCGTCCGCTCGATGTGGCGGAGGAACTGGTGGCCGAGCCCCTTGCCTTCGTGGGCGCCCTCGATCAGGCCGGGGATGTCCGCCAGGACGAAACGGTCGTAGTCTCCCAGCTTGACGATGCCCAGGTTGGGTTCGAGGGTCGTGAAGGGATAGTCGGCGATCTTGGGCCTTACGGCGGACAGGCGCGACAGCAAGGTGGATTTGCCCGCGTTCGGATGACCGACCAGCCCCACGTCGGCGATTAGCTTCAGTTCGAGCTCCAGCAGGCGTTCCTCGCCCGGCTGGCCCTCTTCCCAGCGCCGGGGTGCCCGGTTGGTCGACGTGGCGAAGGCCGAGTTTCCGCGGCCCCCGTTGCCCCCGCGGGCAATGACCAGGGACTGGTCCTCCCCGACCATGTCGGAAATCACCGACCCCGACTCCCGGTCTTTGACGATGGTCCCGGGGGGGACACCGATCACCAGGTCCGGGGCGTTCCGCCCGTGCATGTCCTTGCCCTGTCCGTGCGTGCCGTTCCTGGCCCGGTACAGGTGCTGGTACTGGAAGTCGAGCAGGGTGCGCTTGCCGGGATCGACCTGCAGGACGACATGGCCGCCGTCGCCGCCGTGGCCGCCGTCCGGTCCGCCCCGTGGCACGTTCTTCTCACGGCGGAAACTGCAGCATCCATTGCCGCCGCGGCCGGCCTTTACGTGGATTCTCGCAAAGTCGACGAACATGAGGGATATCCGGAGTAGCCGATCACCCGTGCTCGGTCAATTAGGCGCCCGGTCGAAGGGGCGCCTGGTCGATAGGGCGACCGGTAAAATGGGCGTGACGCCGGAGGTACTACATCCGCTCGATGATGGCCGTGCCGAATTCCGAGCACTTGACTTCCCGCGCGCCGTCCATCAGCCTGGCGAAATCGTAGGTTACGATACTGTCCGCTATGGCTTTTTCGATGCCCTGAATAATCAGGTCGGCTGCTTCGTCCCAGCCGAGATAACGGAGCATCAGTTCGCCGGAAAGGACGACGGAACCCGGGTTGACCTTGTCCTGGTTGGCGTATTTCGGCGCCGTGCCGTGGGTCGCTTCGAACACGGCGTGTCCGGTCCTGTAGTTGATGTTGCCGCCCGGTGCGATGCCGATCCCGCCCACCTGGGCGGCCAGCGCATCGGAAATGTAATCGCCGTTCAGGTTCATGGTGGCGATGACGTCGAACTCGTCGGGTCGGGTCAGGATCTGCTGCAGGAAGATGTCGGCGATGGCGTCCTTGACCAGGATTTTGCCTTCTGGAACGTTGCCCTGGCATTCATCCCAGCTGACCAGCCGGTCCGGGTATTCCTCTTTCGCGAGTTCGTATCCCCATTTCTGGAAGGCGCCTTCCGTGAACTTCTGGATATTGCCCTTGTGCACCAGGGTGACGCTCTTTCTGTTCCGGGCGATGGCGTACTCGACCGCCGCGCGGATCAACCGCTTGCTGCCGGTCTCGCTCACCGGCTTGATGGCGATCCCGGAATCGGACCGTATGTCCCACCCGAACTGTTCCTTGCAGAAGGCGATCAGTCTGCCGGCCTCTTCGCTGTAGGCTTCCTGTTCCTTCCCGGCGTACACGTCCTCCGTATTCTCGCGGAAGATGACCATGTCCACCTTCTCGGGATGACGCACGGGACTGGGCACGCCGGTGAACCATCGTACCGGCCGCAGGCATACGTACAGGTCGAGGATCTGGCGCAACGCCACGTTCAGGCTGCGGATGCCGCCTCCCACGGGCGTTGTCAGGGGGCCCTTGATCCCTACCAGGTACTCCTGGAAACGCTCGACGGTCTCATCCGGCAGCCAACTGCCTGTAAGGTTGAAGGCCTTTTCTCCAGCCAGCACCTCGTGCCACATGATGCGCCGGTCTCCGCCGTAGGCCTTTTCAACGGCACCGTCGAAAACGCGTTGGGCCGTCCTCCAGATATCCGGTCCCGTGCCGTCGCCCTCGATAAAGGGGATGACCGGGTGGTCCGGGACGTTGAGCGTGCCCTGCGCATCGATAGTAATGTGCTTTCCACCAGCGGGTGGTTTTGCAGCCATGTCTCTTTCTTCCTCCTTCAGGTTTTCCTTAAGATGTCTATGTGCGAGATGCTTATATGCCCAGTTCGTCCAGGCTCTCCTGATACACCGAAGCGGAAGCATGCAGCGCCGCCCGTTCGTCGTCCGATAGCTCCAGTTCGATCACTTCCTCGATGCCTCCGCTGCCCAGCTTCACGGGTACGCCCACGCAGACGTCCCGCAGCCCGTATTCGCCGTCCAGCATCACCGAGGCGGGGAGCACGCGGTTCTTGCCCTTCAGGACGGATTCCACCATCTGGACCACGGAGGCCGCCGGGGCGTAGTAGGCGCTGCCCGTCTTGAGGTAGTTGACGATCTCCGCGCCGCCGTCGCGGGTCCGCTGCACGATGCGGTCGATGGCTTCCCGGGACAGCAGCTCGGTAATAGGTATGCCGGAGACCGTGGTGTACCGGGGAATGGGGACCATGGTGTCGCCGTGTCCGCCGAGAATGATCGCCTGCGTGTCTTCCATGGACACGCCCAGTTCCATGGCGACGAAGGAGCGGTAGCGGGCGCAGTCGAGTACGCCGGCCTGACCATAGACCCGTTTCCGTCCGTAGCCGGAAACCTTGAGGGCGACGTAGGTCATGACGTCCAGCGGGTTGCTGACCATGAGGATCTGGGCGTCCGGCGCATACTTCACGATGTTCTCGGTCACCGACGTGATGATCTCCGCGTTCTTCTTCAGCAGGTCGAGCCGGTCCATGCCCGGCTTGCGGGCCAGGCCGGCAGTGACCACCACGAGGGCCGCGCCTTCCAGTGCCGCGAAATCGTTGGATCCTTCTATCGCAGAATCGTATCCCAGCACGGGTCCGGCTTCCATCATGTCCAGTCCCTTGCCCTGCGGGATCCCGTCGACCACGTCGATGAGGGCGATATCGCCCAGTTCCTTCTGGGCGGCGTACAGCGCCGCGGTCGCCCCCACGTTTCCCGCGCCGACCATGCCGATCTTTACCATTTGATCCTCCATGAATTAACGATGTATGGGACTTCGTACGATCCGCTTGTGATCACAAACGTCGATGACTTCTGGTTCCTTGATCCTTTCCGTCTTTTCACTCCCGTTGAAAACGACCGCTTTCGGATCAGCGGGCCGGGTCCACCCCGATCAGCAGGGATTTGTCGATGGGTTGATAGCGGTCCGCGGCTTCCATCAGGTCCCGGGCCGTGTTGTGCTGGAAGGAAAACACCTCCACGCGCGGGCCCAGTTCCTTGAGCAGCTGGACGAGCGACACGAAATCACCGTCGCCGCTGGCCAGGATGACGACGTCGACCTTGTCGGCCATTCTGATCATGTCGATGGCCATCTCCATGTCCCAGTCGCCTTTCGCGGATCCGTCGCTGCGCCTGCGGAGGTCCTTCCGTTTCACCTCGTAACTGAACTGCTCCAGCATGGTGACGAATCCGCTCTGATCCACCTCCGGGGTCTGTATCAAATACGCGTAAGCGCGTATCAGGCGCCTCTCGCCCAGGGCGGACTGTATGAGTTTCTCGAAATCCAACCGCGCCGAAATACCGTGCTGTTGCCGGGCGGCATACCACATGTTCTGCACGTCGACAAAGAGGCTCACTCTTTCATCTTCGATTCGCCGCTGCATTTCCCTGACACGGCCTTCCAGTATCCGATTACGCTCTTCCAGGTCCGCACTGTGCCGACGGGCTTCGATCAACGCCAGGGCCGGATTCTCCAACTGATCCGTGTCCCCCGGCTCGCGGTTCAGGACAGGCTCGTCCCGCCGGTAAGGAGAAGCCGTCTCCTCCGATACGCCGGACCGGGATTGAAACGCCGGAGTCTGGTTCAGGCGTTCGATAGCCGGTGCATAGACCGCCTCTCTTTCATCCAGCAACATGGCGAACGTCATCCGCCCGCACTCCCGGGTGTAGGCGTCGGCCCGGTCATTAAGCAGGGAATCGATGTGGTCGGGGGGAGTTCTCCCGATCTGTGCGATTTCCCGGGCACTGGTTTGAACCAGGGTTCGGATGACCTGCGCGGCGGTTACTTCCCGCTCGAAGCAATCCCCGGCGAGCTGCGCGGCGAGCGTATGCATCGCCGTGGCCTCCAGGTCCCGGCCTTCGCGGGCGAGTCCGCAGATATGGAACAGCTTGACGATCAACTGACGGTCGAGGACTAGTTCCAGGACCCGGGTAAGCCCCTTTTCGTCGATCCTGCTGAAAAGATGCCGATACTCCGGCAAAGCGGTTTTCGAGTTTTCCATGTATTCGCCGTGCGTTCGACAGGGCCCGCGGGACCGTGCGGTCAACTTTTTAACGCCGACAACCCTTTCTCTACCCTGTCCATGCCCTTTTCGATGATATCCAGCGTGGTTGCGTAGGAAAACCGCAGGCACCCCTCGGTTCCAAAGGCGGCGCCCGGCGCCGAGATCACCTGGTACTCCTCCAGCAGGTACATGGCGAGGTCCAGCGATCCTTCGATGGGGCGTCCGTCGGGCCGTCTGCGGCCCGTATAGGCCGACATGTCAGGGAACACGTAGAACGCCCCGCCGGGCCGGGCACAGGCCACGCCGCGCATGTTGCCCAGTCTCTCCAGTATGTAGTTCCGACGGCGATCGAATGCCCTGATCATGGGCGGCAGGAAGTCCTCCGGACCGGTCAGCGCGGTAACGGCGGCGTGCTGGGTGATGGCGCTCGGATGCATGACGGTCTGTCCCTGGAATTTCACGACCAGGTCCATCACCTCCCCGGGCCCGGCGGCGTAACCCAGGCGCCAGCCGGTCATTGCGTAGGCCTTGGAAAGTCCGTTGACCACTAGCGCCTGTTCCTTCATCTGCGGATGGAGGGCGGCGATGCTTATGTGGCGATGGCCGTCATAGAGGATCTTCTCATACAGTTCATCGGTGATGACGTAAATGCCCGCATCCATGACCACTTCGGCGATGGCGGCGAGTTCATCCCGCGTGTACACCATGCCCGTGGGATTGGACGGGGTGTTGAGCATGAGCGCCTTGGTTTTCGGTGTTATCGCGGAGCGCACCTGGCCGGCCGTTACCTTGAACGAGGCGTCCGGTCCCGCATTCAGCACCACCGGCGCTGCGCCCGCCAGTTTCACCATCTCGGGATAACTGACCCAGTAGGGCGCCGGGACGAGGACTTCGTCGCCTTCGTCGCAGATCACGTAGAGCAGGTTGTAGAGGGCGTGCTTGCCTCCGGAGGTCGTCGCGATCTGGTTCGGCGCGTATTCAAGCCCGTTGTCCCTGGCCAGCTTGCGGCAGATTGCTTCCTTGAGGTCCAGGATGCCGGTGGCGGGCGTGTACCGGGTGATATTGTCCCGGATCGCGGCCGTGCCCGCTTCCTTAATATGGTCCGGCGTGGGGAAGTCCGGTTCGCCCACGGCAAAATTGAAGACGTCGACGCCTTCGCGTTTCATCGCGATGGCCCGTTCGTTGAGCACGGTGGTCGCGGAGGGTGCGATGCGGTCCAGTTTTCGGGAAAGGGGACGGATAGCGGGCATGGGAGTGGGGCGGAGGGTGGAGTCGGGCAGTCCTTGGATAACCGGGGTCAGCTGATCGAGCCGCGCTTTTCCGACAGCGCTTTTAATACGGTAGGCGGGACCTGATGGCTTACATCGCCACCGAAACGGAAGACCTCCTTGACGAGCGAAGAACTCACATACACCGATGGTTCACCGGGGAAGAACGATACCGTGGTCACCGACGGAGCCAGGCGCCGGTTCATGAGCGCCATCTGGGATTCCGTTTCCAGGTCTCCGGTGGAACGGACGCCGCGGACAATGGCACGGGCCCCGAGTCTTGCCGCCAGGTCGACCGTCAACCCGTCCGAGGACAACACCTCGACCCCGGACCAACCGTCCACGGCCTCCCTGAACATCTCCACCCTTTCCTCCGCCGAGAACATCGGGTGCTTTCCGATGTTGGGCGCAACGGCCACTACGACCCGGTCGAACACGGTCAGCGCCTGTCTCAGTACGTCCAGATGCCCGTTGGTCACGGGATCGAATGTACCGGGATATACCGCAACTGTCATCGCCGGGTTCTCGATGAAGGAGGTGGAAGATCGATGGGCAGGATTTCCGACCGGTTCACGGTTGCTGCCGGAACCGGCTGATCGCGCAAAGCGGTCCGGGCGCTTTGAGCGGTCTGAGCGGGCCAGGCGGACCAAGCGGACCGGAAGAACGATAGCGATGTCTCGCCGATGTCTCGCCTGCGTACCAGGTCGAGCCCGGCGCAGGTTTCCGGTGGATCGTCTCCGCGATGCTCCAGGACGAGCAGGCCACCGGGGGCCAATACGTTTCGTTCGCCTATGGCCCGGATGATATCACGGACGACAGGATCGCCATAGGGCGGATCGGCGAGTATGATATCCACCGCACAGGAATTGTCGGCGAGGTGACCGAGACACCGAACGGCATCGGTCATCCAGACCCTGCCCTGTCCATTCGAATCATCCCGGCCGGACGGATCTTGCCCGGAATGCCGGCCAGGCGGACCATGCCGACCAGGCGGACCACCGAATCCACAGCGGTCCAGGTTGTCCCTGATCATTCGGACGGCGCGCCGGTCATTGTCGACGAACAGGCAGCAGCGCGCACCCCGGCTCAGGGCTTCAATCCCCAGAATTCCGCTGCCGGCGCACAGATCCAGCACAGTGCCGTCCACGATCCGAGTCGACAGGGTGTCAAACAACGATCCGCGTACGCGGCTGCCGGTGGGACGAATCGCACCTGTGACGGATTTCAGCC
>JAJECR010000044.1 GCA_022821935.1 Candidatus Latescibacterota bacterium | reverse complement strand
TGAGGTAGCGAAAAGACAGGAAGAACGCTTCGCCAAGATACGTCGGCGGTGCGTCGGCAACCTGGTGGCTCTCCTCCGCCATAGCAAGGCCACCGGCGTCGACCCGCTTTCGCTCCACGGTTCGTGGGCCGGGGCGATCGGCTATCCCCAGTTCATGCCGGCCAGCATGCCCCATGCGGCCGACGGCGACGGGGACGGCACGATCAACCTGCATTCGTGGCCGGACGCCATCATGAGTGTGGCGAAGTATCTCAACGAACGAGGCAAGTACCGCAGCACCGACGCAGCACGTCGCAAGGCCATCTTCAGTTACAACCCCATCGACTCCTACGTCAACGGCGTGATCAAGTACGCCGAAGCCATCTCGAAGGCGCGCTAAGCCAGGATCCTACAGGGCGATGATCCGCCGGATGCGCTCCGCGGTCTCCCGCATGTTGTCATCGTCGCCGCCGACCTCGCTGACGAGGGCCCCGTCGAAACCGATGGTGCGCAGTTCAGCCATGACCGCCGGCCAGTCCGTGTCGCCGTCCATCAACTGGACCCAGGCGCCTTCCCCTCGCCGGAAATCCTTCACGTGCACCTTGAAGATGCGGCGTCCCAGTTCCTTGATCCACATGTCTGGGTAGCCGTAGAGGATCATGTTGGCCGTATCCAGGTAGATACCGACGGCGGGCGATCCGACCTCGTCGACGAGTTGCCGCGCTTCCCGGGAACTCAGCATGAACTGGTTCCACACGTTTTCGATGCCGATCCGGGTCCCGCGGCGTTCCGCTTCGGGCGCGAGGTCGCGCAACGCGTCGCGGAAGTTGTCCCAGGTCGTGCCGTACGAGCTTTTGGGATCGAGTGCCCCGGGATGCAGAAGGAGGGCGTCCACGCCCAGGATCTCGGCTATTTCAAAGCCCCGACGCAGTATGGCCTCGCGTTTTGCCCGCTCCTCCGCGGAGGGTGACAACAGGGAACCGGCGTCCCGGCGGATGGCGATCATGGAACACAGTTCGAGTCCATGGTCCCGGCAGGCATCCCCGATCGCGGCGATCTCCGACGTCGAGGCGTCTATATCAGGTGACCCCTCATCGGAGAAAACCAACTCAATTGCCTCGTAGCCCAGGCTCCGAGCCTTCGAGAGGTCCTCTTTAAGATCCTGGCGGTTGAGACAGAGTTGTGTAATGCCCGGTTTCATGGGGAGGCGGCTCCTTAAATAATGTTACGTGCGGCAGTAATTTTGAAGTTAACAGGCGTACCGGGGTAGGTTATATTAAAGGGAACAAAACGCAAGCGAATTGCATTGAAGCGAGGAGGTAGCATATGGTACGTGCATTGGCGCGGTGGTGTTTCGCCCTGGCGCTGGTCGGCCTGGTGGCGGAAACTGTCGATGCCCAGCCCCGAAACCTGGCTCCGAGGGTAGGTCAGCCCGCACCGGAATACAGCCTGCAGGACGTGAACGGCGAGACCGTCAACTTCGCCGATTACAAGGGCAGCAAGAACCTGCTGGTGGTCGTCGACCGCGGCTGGATCGGATACTGGTGACCCCTTTGCTTACGGCAACTGGGGCAGTTGCAATCAGACTACGAACGTATAGCGGCAACCGGCACGGAACTCCTCTTCATCAATCCTGAAGATCTGGAACAGACCCAGGATTTCGTCGCGAAGTCGAAAGTGACGCGGGAGGATCTTTCCTTCCCCGTACTCGCCGACCCGGACCGGGCCATACCCACCAAGTTCAAGATCCAGAAAGAAACCGACAAGGGAACGGAAGTCATTCCCACCGCCTTCATCATCGACAAGGAAGGCGTGCTTCGGTTCAAGTACGTGGGATCGGACCCCTTCGACCGTCCGTCTACCGACCACCTGGTAGAGATTCTGGGTATGATTTCGGAGTGACCGGAGTTTGAGGACGAACGGAGTTTGAGGTTGTAATCAGGACTCGAGGATTCTGATCTCGTCGGACACGAATTCGACCAGGATCTGGGATTCGATCCAGACTTCATAAAGCGGTCCGCCTAGCCTCGGCCGAAAGCGGTGGTGGAGTTCATGTTTTTCTGCCACCGATTTCAGATGGTCGAGGCTTTGCTCTGTAGTGGATAGGTTTTTGATCTGCATATGCCGGTACGCCTTTAAAGATGGAGGGTGATCGGTAGAACGCTAACAGGAATTGCGTTCTTCGCGCGATTCAGCATCGATGAGAAAGACCTTCGCTTCAAACCCACCTCGCTTGTCTTTCTTTGACCGTCTCAATTCATCGAGCAGCAACGGATCTATGCCCATTTGAGACGCTATTGCAAATACAACCTCCAAAATATCAGCTAGTTCCTCCACGTCATTTGAAGTGTTGTACTCCTCGACTTCCTCCACAAGTTTGCGTCTGAGTTCAGCAGTGTATTCGGCCTCGTCGAGAACTCGGGTTTTTGGATGATGTCCGGCAGCTGCGATGATTTCGGGTATCCTGTCCCGCACCAGCTTGTTATAGGTAACTCGTTTCATTTCTAAACCCTCTCCGGCACGTGAATCCAAACTGTCCGCCATCTTTACGGCATTTTCCAGGGTTTCACTGAACATTACGAGAACTGAATCTGGTCTGCTGGTATCACGTCCGCGAAATCACCCAGGATGTCGTTATAGTGCGCGATAATCTGTTCTGCATTAAGTAAATCGGTATCGAAGGTACTATGCCCATCCCGGATTAACGTTATTGCGTAACCTGCAATGCGCGCATGATGGCATGTCGAGCTGATACAGTTCTCGGTTTGAACGCCCATGACAATCAACCTGTTTATCTCATTATCATTCAAAATCGATTCTAACGGGGTGTCATGAAACGCATCTGGCGTATACTTCTGAATTACAATATCTCCGTCCTGTGGGGAAATTCGATCATGTATATGCCACCCGGGCGAATCCGGTTCGTCTGGATCGCCCGGCTGCCCGTTGTGTTGCACGTAAATGACGGGAACCTGAACGACCCGCGCCTGTGTAATCATGCGACCTGCTGTTTCCAGGATTTTGTGCGCATCGTGAACGGCCGCTCCATCTTCGAACATATTTGCCTGGACATCAATAACCAACAAGGCCGACTTCATATGTATCTCCCCTTGATAGTTGCGTTTTCAGGTTGTTCAATATGAACCGGCCAGATATGTCGATTCTATCGATCCCACCCATAAACCATGTTTGTCTTGAAGTCGAAACTTCGAAAAGCAGTACGCTGACTGACGTTGTTTCCTACACACACTCCGCAATGCTATCTTCAATCTCCGCCAACTCCTCGAAGAGCCCACCCGTACGTTTCCAATCTTCCTGCGTGGCATAGTACTGCGCCAGGCCATACAACTCGGCTTTCTTCACCATCCACTCCGCGGCTTCCGTCTGGCCTGTCGACTTCATGAAATCAGCCCCATCCAGGCAACGCCGGGCGCCTATCGGAAGGACGAAATGCACCAGCATCCCCGCGAAAGCTTGCGGCGGCTGACTGCGGATCACCTCGGCGGCCAGGTGGAACGCCCTGGATCCTCCAAAAAAGACCGGGCCGGAGGGGGTCGCATGAATCAGTTTCCGTGCGTTTACCAGGGTAGCGTTCAACATGTCATCGGTCGACACTGGCCGCTCTTCTCGAAAGTCACCACGCAGGGTGTATGCGCAAGTTGCGTAGCCTAGGTCAGTGGCGTACCACGCGCGCATGAGATCATCGACCGGAAGTACCGCGAAAGGATAGAACTGCGGATCGTGCACCTGTACCTGATCGCCATCCAGTTTCAGGACCACGATGAAATGGTCTCCCCCGCGCTTCAACTTGTGATTCGGGTCATAGGGCAGGAAGCCCAGGTCCAGGGGGCCAAGCAGTACGGGACCCTTCTTCAGGGATTCCTTTAATGCATCGAGGGCAGATTCGGCCTCGTCACCCTGCCATAGGGTACAGTTCCAGCCCAAGATGTTCAGAGCACGGGACAGCCCGCTGTGTGGATTGACATCTGCGTGGCTGGGAAAGAACAGGGGGGTTTCAAACTGCAGGAACAGGACGCCGAAGGGCATGCCCGTCATGCATTCCAGCAGACCGGCATCCGGTAGATTTATCATACCGGCCCGCTTCAGACACATGTGCAGACTGTTACTGTAGCAATAGTGGCTGTTCCCGGTGTATGCGGTGAACATCCGATGCTCCTCTCGTAGCAGTGGCGCAGGTCGCCGGCGGGATATGGAAGCTCCATATCGGAATCCATTCGTATAATCCCATATACTAATCATTTGTTTAGTATATGTCAAGTAATACGAGAGGGAAAACATTCAGCTTTTCTCTGATGCAAGATTAACAGGGCATTATGGACAAGAGGCGCGGAGATCTGATCCGGGATGTTCATTCATCCCCGGGAACAGCCCCGGCATGTCCCAATTCCCGAAGCGCCGAGCGGATCTTCTCCGCGGCCTGCTCAAGTTCCTCCGGTTCCGGGTTCAACTCCTGGCGATCATAGTCAAAGTCGTGGACGGTATTCACAGGTGACAGGTGCACATGTACGTGGCGGACTTCCAGGCCCCCGATCAGCATGCCCACTTTGGCCGGGTTGAACGCCCGTTGTATGGCCTTTCCAACTTCATGCGCAACCATCATAATCCGTTGTAGCAACGCCGGTTCAAGGTCTATCCAGTGATCGACCTCCAGTCGTGGAACCACCAGCGTATGCCCGGTGTTGTAGGGTGACTTGGAGAGGAACGCGACCACGTGGTCGTCGCTCCATACAAAGTATGCGGGCAACTCCCCTCGGATTATCCTGGTGAAAACCGAATCCATAGTCACCTCCCTTCTAAAGCAGGCAGACCAACTCTTCACAAGTGCTTTCAAGGCAGTCGCTAGGCCCTTTGAAGCGCTCTATCGATCCTGACCACCGCTTCGTCGACCCGTTCCAGGTACTGCATCGCCGCCTCGTAGGTGGGCATGAGTACACGCTCCCGGTCCACCTCTCCATCGAGGTACTGGTTGGCCATCCAGAGGTAAATGGAAAGTTCGTAGATCGTCCGTTCAGGATCTTTCGGAACTTCGCCATATCCGTCAAAGAAATCAGCCGGCGTGGGACCGATCGGCTTCAACCGAAAAAGATCCAGCCTGGCGAGGTCCCAGGCCGGATCTCCTGACCAGGCGTATTCCCAGTCGAGCCAAGCCGAACACTCCCAACGGCCGGCTGCCTCGTGTACAAGCACATTCCAGGGATGGGGATCGTTGTGCAACAGGACCAGGGGCCTTTCATTCAGAACCGGGATCGTCTGCTTCAACACGCGCTTCATCGACGCCAGGTCGAAACTGAATCCCATATCCCGCTTCAGCAGGTTTCTCGCATGCCGTGTAGCCTGGTGGTAGTGAAAGTCGCCCCAGGACCCTTCTTCGAAGGGTTGTACACGTTCTCCGACGATCAGTCCCGCGCAGCTATCGGTAAGTTGGACGGCATGTACCTTGCGTAGAGCGGCACCGACAACCCGCCAGGCCTCGGCGCGCTGGATTTCAGGCAGTGTATCTACAACGTTTCCGAGCAGTTGTCCCGGCCTATACTCCATCAGCACGGCACGCGTACTTCCGTCCTCGTGCTTTGCGACGATAGCAGGCACTGGTACACCATACTTCAGAAGCAGATCGTGCAGATAGAGCTCTTTTTCGAGCCTGCGAAGGTTATCGCCTGAAGCGTAGGGCCACTCGTATTCGCGAAGGATGAAGCGCGTGTCGTCCTGCAGAACGACGAGGGATGTCCGGTTGGTTACACCGTCGCCGAATGGTTCTACGCATCGGATGGAATTGCGACTTATCCCAGCTTCGGACACCAGGGTGGGAAGGTATGCGGGATGCTGGGACATGGACATTTCCGGCTTTAACTCGATTGATCCAGGATACGTACTTCAGTGTCCAGACGTTTCCCTAATCTGTCCCTCTGCAACTCCAGGTCATAATGTGTCTGCAGATTCAGCCAGAAACGATCCGTAGTGCCGAAATAGCGTGCCAGCCGTAAAGCCGTGTCGGCGGATATGGCGCGTTTGCCGTGAACGATCTCGTTTATGCGGCGCGGGGGAACTGAAATATCCACGGCAACACGATACTGGCTCAGCCCCAATGGTTCGAGAAACTCTTCCTTGAGGATCTCACCGGGATGAATAGGGGGCACTACGGCAGAAGGCATTTTTAACTCCCTAGTGATAATCAACCAGTTCGACATCGGAGGCACGGGCCAGAGTACTGGAAACCTTACGAGCCATTTCACGCCGAAAAACTCTTTCGGTCTCTCGGTCTTTGAAAGAAATGATCATGCAGGTATATAATAACGTTATGTGTTATTAACGTCAAGCGTTAATACTGAACACCAGCCTGTGGATCTGTTTGATGGAGTGTGGAGCTTTGGAATCGAGATTCTGCAAAACAGGCTGATATGACTTGACCCCGTTTAACCCCCATTTACCTTAAACCAGTCAAGAATCCGGGACCTTTCTCGATCTGTTCGTCCATTGGCTTCGCAACGAACCAGGCCCAGATGCAGACGCAGACCCGGTAATCCCGTAGTGTCTATCTAAGGACTCCACGCCATGCCCGACAACCATGAACCACGGTTCGCCGCCGATGACTACCAGTCGGCCGAAAACCGTGACTTTACTACCGATGCTATCCACGGTGGGTACCACGGCACTTCATCCTCGGTGCCGATCTATCAGGGAAATACCAACTACCGAGAGGGATACGAAGGGACGAACTCCTACGGCCGTGGACTGGACAAGGCAGGCGGCCCCACCAGCGGCGCGCTCGAAGAACAGGTGAGGATCCTCGAAGGCGCGGAGTGGGCGCAGGCGACCTCGTGCGGCATGTCCGCGGTCAGCCAGACGCTGTTCGGGTTGCTTCGAAGCGGCGACCGGGTGGTCTGCCACGAGACCGTTTACGCCGGGACTCATATGCTGTTCCAGGACGTGCTGCCGGTGAAATGGGGCGTGGACGTCGAGATGGTCAACATGTGCGACCTAGACGGCCTAAAGAAAGCGCTGGAGGAACCCACCCGGATGGTCTATTTCGAACCATACGCCCATTCCATGGAGTTCATCGACCTGGCACGCGCTACTGAGATAGCCCATGAAGCCGGTGCCCTGGTGGTGGTCGACAACACCTTCCTGTCTCCCTACCTGCTTCGGCCCCTTCATTACGGTGCAGATGTGGTGCTGCACGCCATGACCAAGTACATGGCCGGACACGGAGACGCGCTGGCTGGGATCGTCTGCGGCCGCGACGAAGAGATCCGGAAGGAGATTCACTACATGCGGATCCTCATGGGCGGCGTGCTGGCGCCTATGAACGCCTTTCTCGTGCACAGAGGCCTTAAGACCCTGGCTTTCAGGATGGATCGACACTGTGCCAGCGCCCAGAAGGTGGCCGAATACCTGGAACGCCACGAAAAGGTTGGCCGCGTGCACTACCTCGGATTGCAATCCCATCCGCAACACGAGACCGCGATCGGATACCTTCACGGTTTTGGCGGTATGATGCGATTCTACGCCCGGTCCGGCGTTTCACTCGACAGTTTTATTGGAAGTCTAAAGATGTGCAAGCCGTGGTACAGCCTGGGCGATGTGGAGACGCTGATCCTGCCCTCGGGAGAAGATGCGGATAAGGGTTTTGGGGCACGTGTTTCGGTGGGGCTCGAAGACGCCGACGACATCATCGCCGACCTGGACCGGGCGCTGGAGAGAGCTTAAAAATACATCCTCACACCACCTGCTCGACCTCTTCCTCGATGAGCTTTTCCGGCTTGTCAGCAGGCGGCAGGCTGTATCGCAGGACGAGGTAGCCCAACACGCCCGACAGCAGCGATCCCACGATGATACCCAGCCTCTCGTCGAACATGTCGTGGAATGCGGTGTCGCCGAAGGCCAGGGAACCGATGAACAGGCTCATGGTGAACCCGATCCCGCACAGGACGCTCGCCCCGTAGAGACCGGCCCAGGTCATCCCCTTGGGCAGTGCGGCCACCTTCAGCTTGATGAACAGCCAGCAGAGCGAGAAGATCCCGATCTGCTTCCCCAGGAACAGGCCGAGCGCGACTCCGACGGGTACGCCATGAAGCGCCTGTTCGACCGTAATGCCAGCCAGCATGACGCCGGAGTTGGCGAAGGCGAAGACGGGGAGGATGACGAAGGCCACGACCGTATGCAGATCGTGCTCCAGGACCTTGAGCGGCGAGACGTCGGGATCGGTCCTGGACCGCATGGGGATGAATATGGCCAGGATCACGCCCGCCAGCGTGGCGTGCACCCCGGACTTCAGCAGGGCGATCCACAGGACTACGCCGACCATCATGTAGGAACTGTGGGAGACCCAGTTCCTGTTGTTGAGGAAGACCAGCACAAGCACGCAGCCCGCGGCCACCAGCAGGGCGGTCACTGATATTTCCGCCGTGTAGAACAGGGCGATGATCACTATTGCCCCGATGTCGTCCAGGATGGCCAGCGAGGTCAGGAATACCTTGATCGAGATGGGCACGCGCGTGCCGAGGAGGGTCAGCACGCCCAGGGTGAAAGCAATGTCCGTGGCCACGGGAACGGCCCAGCCCCGCCAGGTTGAGGGATCGTCGCTGTTGAAGACGAGATAGATCAGCGCGGGGATCACCATACCACCGATGGCGCCGACGCCGGGCAGGATGATGTTGCGCCGGTTGGAAAGCTCTCCTTCCAGAAACTCCCGCTTCAGCTCAAGGCCCACGAGAAAGAAGAAGATGGTCATCAGGCCATCGTTGATCCAGAGCAGCAGGGGTTTGTTGATATCCAGCGCGGCGATGTGGATCTGGATGGGAATTTCCAGCAAGTAATGGTAGAAGGGTTCCAGGAACGAGTTCGCGAACACCATGGCCAGGGCGGTCGCCAGCATCAGCAGGATGCCGCTGGCGGATTCCAGCCTGAGAAACGCGATGATGAACGAAGTCGGGTGGTGTTTGTTATTCATGAACTTTCCTGTCGCTAACGCCCACTGCCATTGTCTACGACCTTCCCGACCATCTCCTCCACATCGACGGACCTGCTGGTCCGGGAAGCTTCGATGGCGGCGAAGACCATGGCCACGCTCCGGATGTTATGCTCCAGGCAGGTATCGGGTGCGGGACCGCCGTCCAGCCAGTCGAGAAACTCGTTGATCTGCCACTGATGTCCGTCGTATTCCGGTACGACCGGACTGACGTCTTCGATGCGCATGCCCTTTCCGGGCGTATGCCGGTACACGCGCGTGACCCCGTCGCTGCCTATGGCGACGGATCCTTCCTCGCATTCCGTCCGGTAGTACTCCCCGTGCCAGCTGTTCTGTTCGGCGGCGCCAAGGCACGAGCCCTCGTAGGCCGCCTTCACCCCGTTGGTCATATCCATCACGTACATGGCGCAGCAATCCCCCTGGAAACTGCTCCACGGCCGGTTCCACTCCCATCCGGCGATCGTCCCGCAGTCTCCCCCCGACAGATTCCGCATCATGTCAAAGTGATGCACGGCGCCTTCCACGAGCAGGGTGTGCGGTATTTCATAGCGGAAAGCGCCCCAAGCGCCGTACTCCCGGTAATCCGCGGCGAAGCGGCCCTGGATGTAGTTTATTCTTCCCAGTTCACCATCCCGCAGAACCTGCCGCATGGTCAGCATACGGCTGGAATAGCGGTAGTTCTGTATCACGTGCATCTTCAGGCCGGCCTTCGTGACCGTCCTGTATATATCTATGCACGCAGGCCACGTGTCGGCAATCGGTTTTTCACTCAGGATGTCCAGCTTGCTGTCCACCGCCAGCATCACTGCGTCCCTGTGCACCGCGGGCGGGATGACGATTGTGCAGTAATCCGCGTCCACCTCGGCGAAGGCGGTCTCCATGTCCGTATACCTGCGGCCGCGGGACAAGCCGAGAAAGTCCCCCGCGTCGTGTAGTACATCCGCGTTGATATCCGCCAGGCCAA
Organism: Candidatus Latescibacterota bacterium; assembly: GCA_022821935.1. Lineage (GTDB taxonomy): Bacteria > JAAXHH01 > JAAXHH01 > JAAXHH01 > JAAXHH01 > JAAXHH01. The sequence goes on along the minus strand of JAJECR010000044.1, from coordinate 4,746 downwards.
CGATCTCGTGGCGGTCATTGAACCGGGGGTAGAAACGGCGTATCCATGCTCCGGCCATGCCGCCGGCGCCGATCATCAGGCATCTCTTCTTATTAGACACGAAATGCTCCATATCCTTGTTGTAAAACCGCGCTCTTGTTTAATCACCTTCCCTTGCTCAAAAACGAACCGTCAGATGATCATCTTCTTCCAGGCGCCCTGCCGGAACCGGTAGACGCAGGCGATGCCGAGGAGGCAGATGTAAATGGTCGCGCTCAGCCAGGCGCCCCAGAAATCCAGGCCCATCGTGAAGGCGAACAGGTAGGTCATCGGAAGGAAGATGATCCACGCGCCAATGAAGGCGGCCACAGCGGACCACCGGGTGTCTCCGGCGCCGCGCAGGGCGCCGATGAAGATCACCGCGAGGGCGTCGAAGGCTTGGAAGAACGCCGCGTACAGGAGTCCCTGCCTGCCGAATCGGACGACGTCCGGATCGTCGTTGAACAGGGTGATCAGCGGTTCGGGAAACACCAGGAACGCCAGACCGACAAAAACCATGATCCCCATCGCCAGCTTGAGCGCGCTGTAGGCGCTGCGTTCCGCCAGTTCGATACGCTTCGCGCCGATATACTGGCCCACGAGGGTGGAAGCGGCCATACCGATGCCCAGGCCGATCATGTAGGAGATGGACATCAGCTGGATGGCGATCTGGTTGGCGGCAAGCTGTGCGTTCCCGAGCCGCCCGATGATGGCGGCAAAAATGACGAAACTGCCGATATCGAGGAACCGTTGCAGGCCGATGGGCGCACCGACCCTGAAGAGGCGCGCGAAGTCGACCCAGCTGGGTTTCACGATCGTTCGATTGGCGTAAGGCCGCAGGCGTTTCGACAGGAACAGGGCCACGTAGATCCCGCCGCCGATGATGCCGGACAGCGCCGAACCCAGCGCCGAACCCTGCACCTCCATGCGCGGGAGGCCGAAGTGGCCGTAGATCAATCCGTAGTTCAGGATGACGTTGATGATGTTGATGGTGATGCCGATCTTCATCGGCGTCTTCGTATCCCCTATCCCGCGGAAGAAGCTCGCGGCGGTCATGGCGATCATGAAGGCCGGTCCGTCGATCAGGCGCCACTGCAGGTAGGTGACCCCCAGTCGGCGCACTTCCGCCGAGGGCCCCGCGAGATCGAAGACGATTGGGACGAAGGGGATGACGAGAAGGATCAGGGCGCCGCTGGCCAGGGCCATGTACAGCCCCTGCCAGGTCATATGCCCGCAGTCCCTTCTGTTGCCGGCGCCGTAGCTCTGGGCCACGAAGGTGTTCAACCCCATCGCCAGGCCCAGGACCGGCAGGTAGAAGAGCCATGCGAGCATGGATCCGAGGCCCACCGCGCCGATCTCGGCCACGCCGAGCTGGCCGACCATGTAGGTGTCCACCACGCCGAGCAGGGTCTCGGACATGTTGGCCAGGATGATGGGATAGGCGAGCAGCCATACGCGGTTCACGCTTCCCGAGGATGGATGGATGACGGGTTCCGGATCCTGGACCGATTGTTTCGATGTATCGGAAACACTCATCGCGTTTAAGTGGGTTTGGTCGGTTCACGCGGCGCGCGGTTATGACCGGCCTGGTAGTGGCGTTCGGTCCGGCCTCATCCGGCTCCGTAGATCAGCCGCGGATATTCATACTACAATTACAGTCGAAACGGGTGCGCCTGATACGTCAAAATAAAACCCTAACCCACATTCCCATGATGCTACGCGTCCCCTACGATGGTCAGACCGCCGTCGACCACCAGGCTGGCGCCGGTAATGAAGGAAGCCTCGTCCGACGCGAGGAATACCACGGCGGATGCGATGTCGTCCGGCAGGCCCAGCCGCTTCATGGGCGGCCGCTCGATATAGGGCTTGCGTATCGACTCGTCGAGGCCGTCCCAGGCATGGGTCAGTATGGCGCCGGGCAGCACCGCGTTGCTGCGGATTTCCGGTCCGTAATCCACCGCGACGGACCGGGTGATTCCGATGACCCCGCCCTTGGCCGCGTCGTAGGCGGCGTAGTCCCGGAACCCGACGAGGCTGTGCACCGACGCCGTGTTGACGATGGCGCCGCCGCCCGATTCCTTCATGACCGGAATGGCGTGCCTGCAGCCCAGGTACAGCGCCTTCAGGCAGACGTCCAGCGTCCGGTCCCAGTCCGCCTCCGCCAGGTCGCAGATCGGTCCGGGCGCGTGCCAGTACGCGTTGTTGTGCAGGATGTCAAGCTGGCCGTACGTGTCGACGGCGCATTGGATCATGCGCTGGACCTGTTCGTCCCGGCCCACGTCGGCGACGCACGCCGTCGCCGCCCATCCTTCACGACGGATTGATTCGACCGTCTGTTCCAGCCCCACTTCGTTGATGTCCACGGCCACGACCCGGGCGCCTTCCCGCGCCATCCGCTCCGCGGTACCGCGCCCTATGCCGGAGGCCGCACCGGTCACGATCGCCGTCTTGTCTTCCAGTCTCATGGTTCTGCTCCGGTTGTTTGGGCCAGTTTTTCTGTTGGCCGATTCAGATGACCTCTATTCAGATGACCTCTCAAAACCAATTCAGATCATCCCCCGGCCAATGCGAATCAACCCTCGGTTACGGGCTGTTCCTGCGTACGGCGCCACAGGTCTTCGAAACCATCGGTGCCGTCCTCCCGCCAGTATTCCGTGCGGACGCCGGGCGTGTAGGCCTCCAACTGCCAGCCGTGGCGGATGTTCGAGAAATGAACGCGGCGGCCGTCGGGATAGAGCGCCGTGCGGATAAAGCGGGGCCTCGGGAAGTCGTACGGCTCGTCGCGGTCGCGGAAGGGGCCCATTACGTCGTCAGGCACGAGAAAGCTGTTCATGGCCTCTTCATCCACTTCCACGCCCAGGCCCGGTCCGTCGGGCACGCGGTGAAAGCCGCCGACGACCTCGATGGGGTGCTTCAGCAGGTGGTGGCGGTACAGGTTGATACAGGTGATGGCGGGCCAGGTGGCGTGGGTAAGCACGGCCCCGAGATGGGCGGCCCAGGTGGTAGTGAGTCCGTTGCCGACCATCTGGAGCCAGAAGGGCATGTTGGCTTCCGCGCTGAGGATGCCCTGGTACATTACCCGCGTGGCGCCGCCGCTGACGACGAAGCCGTCGCAGACCTCTTCACGGATCGCGGTGGTATAGGGCGGCGAACCGAAATGCATGGCGATGGGTCGGCTGATGACCTGCCGCAACTGCCGGTTTCCCTGGATGTCGGGCTGCGGTATGGGCGTCTCGAACATGGCCACGATGTCGAACCGTTCCAGGCCGCGCATGACGGGCATGGCCGCCGCCGCATTGTGCATGGAACCGTTGGCGTCGAGGTCCACCCGGAAGTGGCGCGGCACGTTCGCGTCTATCGCCGTCATCTGTTCGTGGATATCATGCCAGGGCCGCTGTTTCAGTTTGATGGTCGTGTATCCGTTCTCCACGGCGTCCCGGACCTGGCGGACCCAGTCGTCCGGCGGTCCCTCGTTCGACCACCATGAAATCGGCACCCAGTCGCGCGCCTTATTGCCCAGGAGCTTGTGGCACGGGACCTCGAGCGCCTTGCCCACCACGTCGTACAGGGCCATCTGCAACCCGGCGCCGATCGTATCGTCCTGCATGAAGTCCGCCGGGCTCCTTCCCATGACGCGCTGCACGCTCTGGTTGGTCACGCGCGAATGGATGTAGTGGACGATGGTCTCGCCCCAGCCCACGAGGCCGGCGTCGGTAGTGACCTTGCACAGCTCGAAGACGGACCAGTTGTATACCGTCCGTTCCGCCATGGGCCGCTGTCCCTGCGTGAACGGCACGCTGACGGTGAATCGTTCCACGTTGGTGACTTTCAGGGGCATGAAGATCCTCCGGTCTGCTCAGTAATACCGTTTTGCTCAGCTACTCCACTCTGCTCAGTTACTCCGGCTTCTCCAGGTAGGCTGCCAGCAGGGCGACGCATCGGTGAAGCCCGTTGCGCGTTATGATCTCGTAACCGTGGGTGTTTTCCGTTGGGATGCAGAGCAGGCCGGCCCGGGGCGTCTGGCCCGCGGCCTTGGCCATGGTGGCGTCCGAGGCGTAGCTCTGCCAGTACGCACACTGGGGATCCATGTCCAGCTCGCGTCCGCAAGCCAGCAGGCGGTCCGCGATGGACTTGTCGTAGAGTCCCTGCCCGTCGCCGTACACGACGACAGGCTCGTCGGAAAGGTCCACTCCATATTCCTCGCAGGCCGGCCCGGAGTCCACGGCCAGGGATACGTCGCCGGGCAGGGTGCGCGCGGCGTAGGAGGCGCCGTGGCCGCCGATTTCCTCGCAGGTGGTCATCACCAGGTAGGCGTCGCCCGCGGGCCGGACGCCATTGTCCTTCAAGCGCGCGGCCGCTCCGATGGCGATGGCGATGGCCGCCCGGTTGTCCATGAAATACCCGCCGATACAGTCTTCGACTTCCCAGAATGCGCGTCGCGACCGGGCAATGGCGACGCGAGTGCCGGCATGTACGCCCGCCGCCTTCAACTGCTCAGGCGTCCTGCGCGTGAACACGTACACGTGATTCCAGTCCATGGCCACGTTGCCGCCCTTGATCTTGGTCTCCCAGATCCGGGCGGAGTCCGCCGTCGTATGCTGCGGCCCGACGGACAGGATGCCGGGTATGATGCCACCGTCAGCCAGGATCTCGACGGGTCCCTGCCCGTAATTCGCCGGATAGATGCCTCCGAGGGGATTCACCCGGAGCGTGCCGTCCTCGTTGACG
>JAJECR010000260.1 GCA_022821935.1 Candidatus Latescibacterota bacterium | reverse complement strand
CGGAAACGGTACCTCGTCGGGTCAGCACCACGGCCCCCACGATGGCGATCAGCAGGAGAACTGCAGCGATCTCTACGGGCAGCAGGTACTTCGTAAACAGCAAAGCTCCGATCTGTTCCACTTCTCCGAAACCGGCCTGGGCGCCATCCGCCGGCGGTGCCGTTCCGCCGCCCGCGTAAGACATCACCATGGCCGCCACGGGCAGGAACAGGAGCGCGACCAGGAGGACGGCCAGCGGTTTCTGGATCCGGAACGCTCCGCCTTCCTCGCGGCTCAGGTTCAGCAGCATGATGACAAAGAGAAACAGGACCATGATGGCGCCGGCGTACACGACGATCTGGATGATCGCGACGAACTGGGCATCCAGCATCAGGTACAGGCCGGCGAGGGAGATCATGACCATGATGAGCAGCAGCACGCAGTAGATCGGATTGCGCTGCAGGATCATCGCCACGCCGCTCGCGACGGCTACAACAGCGAAGAACAGGAAGAAGTAGAGTTCCATAGATTCAGTCTGGGTCTGCCGCGATCTTTCAATGACCGCCCGTTCCGCCGGGACGGGGAAGCTGATCTCCCCTGGGGCGCGTAAAGGCCTCCCGGCTCTTTCGAAGGACCTGGCCCAGCGTGCCCTGCTGGTCCCGGGTGTCGTCGTAGTTCCTGAGCAGGCGCTCCCGGTCCCATATCATCTCTTCCCGCGTCGTGGCCACGAGCTCGATGTTGTCCGTCATGTCGATGGCGTCCTCGGGACAGGCTTCAACGCACATGCCGCAGAAAATGCACCGGAGCATGTCGATCTGGAAGGTGCGGGGGATCTTCTCCCGGTCGTCCCACTCGGTTTCCATGCCCTCAATGGTGATGCAGTCGGCGGGACAGGCCACGGCGCACATTTCGCAGGCCACGCACTTGATCCGGTCCTGCTCGTCCTTGTTGAGCCGATGGGCGCCCCGGTAACCGGGCGGCAGGACCTTCTGCACCTCGGGGTACTGCATCGTGACCTTCTTTTTGAACAGGTGCGCGAGGGTCAGCAGCATGCCCTTTATCACCGCCGGAAGGTAGAGCCTTTCCGCCAGGGTCATCTTGCGCGCTTCGACGACGATTGCCATGGATCACACTCCCGTGTCAGACCAGCATCCAGATCCCGGTGATTACGACGTTCAACAGGGCCAGCGGCAACAGCACCTTCCATCCGATCGCCATCAACTGGTCGTACCGGAAGCGGGGCAGCGACCACCTCACCCAGATATAGACGAAAAGGAAGAAACCCGTCTTGAGCAGGAACCCGGCCACCTGGTAGAAAGTCACCAGTCCCGGTCCGACCTGGTCTTCGAAGGGCATGTGCCATCCCCCGAAGAAGAGGGTGGCCATCAGGGCGGACGCCGCGATCATGCTGGCGTACTCCGCGATCATGAACATGGAAAAACGCATGCTGCTGTATTCCGTATGGAAACCGCCGACGAGTTCCTGCTCGCATTCGACGAGGTCGAAGGGCAGGCGGTTGTTCTCCGCGAAGGCCGCGATCACGAAGATCAGGAAGGCCAGCGGCTGGCGGAATATGAACCAGTCGAGGAACCCGTCCTGCGCCGCGACGATCTGGCTCATCTGCAGCGATCCCGTGAGCATGAGTATGCCGACGATGGACAGGCCCAGCGACAGTTCGTAGCTGATCATCTGGGCCGACGAGCGGATTCCGCCCAGCAGGGTGAACTTGTTGTTGGCGCTCCATCCGCCCAGGGCGATCCCGTAGACGGCGATGGAAGTCATGCCGAGTATATACAGGATCCCGACGTTCAGATCGATGATCTGCAGCGTAGTGGTGGTTTCCTGGATCTGCAGTCCGAACAGCGTGAAGGCGGGGATGGTCACTTCGCCGCCCACGGGAATCACGGCGAAGATCAGCAGGGCCGGAACGAGGATCAGGACCGGGGCGATGGCGAAAAGGGTGCGATCGGCGTTCGCCGGAATGAACTCTTCCTTCCACATGAACTTGATGCCGTCGGCCAGGGGCTGCAGCAGGCCCATGGGGCCTACGCGGTTGGGACCGAGCCGGTCCTGTATCAGGGCGCTCACCCGGCGTTCCATGAAGGTGAGATATGCGACGGTCGTGAACACCACCCCCAGCAGGATGCCGATTTTGACCAGGGCGATGGCGCCTTCCAGGATCATGGGGTCCAGGACCAATCCACTAACCTCCCGCGGCCTCGGACGGCTCTTCGCCGCCCTTCATGACGCCCTGATCGCCGACCAGGTCATAGGTGAGTCCCGCGTATCCTTCCACGCGTCCGGCAATTTCCTCCAGGATTTCGGCGGGGTCCGTCCCGCCCATGTCGACCCCCATGCGCTGTCCCACGTATCTGAGTATCGCGTCGTCCTCGCGCGCGCCGCCGGCCTGCGGAAAGGCGGGATTAAGGCGCTGCACGCGGCCCTGCGCATTGGTCATGGTGCCGTTCTTCTCGAAGGGTATCGCGCCGGGGAAGACCACGTCGGCCAGTTCGGCCAGTTCGGAACGGCACACGTCATGCACCACCAGGAATTCGAGCTTTCCAAAGGCCTTCGCCACCTCCGGTGACAGCGTCTGGCCGATATCGCCGCCCAGTATGTAAAGTCCCCGTACCGTGCCGTCATCGATTCCCTGCAGGATGTCGCCCAGCGAATCGGCGCCCAGCATGTCACCGGCGCCCCGACTGTTGGGCGACCTGTCCGCGTCTATGTGAAAGCCGCTCTTCGACGTCCACGCTTCTCCGTCGGGCTTGCGGTTGAGGCCGGCCCTCGACGAACCGAAGGCTTCCCTGCCCAGTTTGCTCAACAGGTAGTTCTCTTCGTTGGTCGCCATGGACGACCCGACAACCCCCATGGCGGAATCCCCTTTGCCGTCCAGGACGGCCCGGATGCCGCTGACCGCGGCATCCATGGCATCGGGCCACGTAACCTGCCGGAGTTCGCTGTCCACCCGCTTCAGGGGCGACTTCAATCGGTCCACGTCCTGCCAGTCGTGGTAGCAGAAGCGGCCCTCGTCGCACATCCAGTGCCCGTTAACCGCCTCGTTGTGCCGGGGACGGGTGCGGTAGATCTTCTGGTGCATGACTTCCAGGGTGGTGTTGCATCCCGTCGCGCATCCCGGGCAAAGGGTGTTCACCTTTTCGTAATGCCATATGCGGGGCTTGTAGAGGAAGTCCTTGGTGACCAGGGCGCCCACGGGACAGATGTCCGCTACGTTCGCCGACATCTTGTTGTCCAGCGGGACGCCTTCGAAGGTCGCGATCTCGGACTTGCTGCCCATCTGGACGACTCCGAGTTCAGAAGTACCTGTGATCTCGTCGCAGAAACGGGTGCAGCGCTGGCACAGTATGCAGCGCGTCGTGTAGAGCGTGATGTGCGGGCCGAGGTCCTTCTTTGGTGGGACGCGCTTGGTCTCGACGAACCGGCTGTGGCCGCGCCCGTGGTCGAAGGAATGGTCCTGCAACTTGCACTCACCGGCCTGGTCGCACCAGGGACAGTCCAGCGGGTGGTTGATGAGCAGGAACTCCATGATCCCCTTGCGGTTGTCCAGCACAGCCGGGGAATTGAACCTGAAGTTCATCCCGTCCTTGATCCGAATCGTGCAAGAGGTGACGATGCCGAACTGTCCGGGCCGGATCTCCATCTCGGTCAGGCACATCCGGCAGTTTCCGTCCGGCGCCAGACCAGGATGATAGCAGAAATGAGGGATGTCGATGCCCAGGTCCGCGGCCGCGTCGATCAGATTGCGGCCTTCTTCCACGGTGTACTGCTGGTCGTCTATCGTAATGGTAGCCATAAAGATCTCATCCAGCCGCGTCGGCTTCTTCGGCCTTCAGCCGGAAATTGCCGGGTAAGGGGGGTATGTGTTCATATTGATCGGGACGCAGGTACGATTCTTCTACGGGCAGGACGACCAGCTCCTGCCGTTCGATGCAGGCCCTGAATTCAGGCCAGTACTTGACGAGTATGGTGCGCACCGGCCAGACCCCCGGCGCCTGTCCGAAGACGCACACGGTGTGGCCGTGAATCTGCTTGCAGATGTCCAGCAGCAGGTCGAGATCCTCTTCCCGCCCCTGGCCGTTCCGGATACGCCGCAGGATGTCGTTCATCCAGGGCACCCCTTCGCGGCAGGGCGTGCACTGGCCGCAGGACTCGTGGGCGGCGAAGGAAGACGCGTTGAGCAGGGCGTCCACCATGCTGGTCGTCTCGTCCATCACGATGATCCCGCCGGTACCGCCCATGGACCCCAGCTTGCCCAGGGCGCCGAAACCCATGGGGGTGTCGATTTCCTCCGGCGTCAGGATCGGCGCCGAAATGCCGCCCGGTATGACGCCTTTGAGCCGGTTGCCGTCCCGGATGCCGCCGGCCGCGTCGTAGATCAGTTCCCGCAGCGTGACACCGGAATCGTACTCGTAGATGCCGGGATTCTTGACGTGGCCGCACAGACCGAACAGCCGCGGTCCGGTCGTATCCTCCTCCGACCCGATGGTCTTGTAGGCTTCCGCTCCCATGTCGACGATAGTAGCGATCTGGGCCATGGTCTCCACGTTGTTCACGATCGTGGGCTGGCCCCAGAGACCGATGGCGGCGGGGAAATAAGGCGGTTTAAGCCTGGGGTAGGGGCGGTTCCCCTCGAGGGATTCGATGAGGCCGGTCTCTTCTCCGCAGATGTAGGCCCCGGCTCCCGGATGGACGTATAGCTCTAGATCGAAGTCTGTATCCAGGATATTGGCGCCGAGAAAACCGTGTTTCCGGGCATCCTCGAGGGCGGCCTCCATCTGGTCGATGATCTGGAAGAATTCGCCCCGGATATAGATGTATCCCAGGTTGATCCCCAGGGCGTAACTGGTGATGATCATCCCTTCGACGATCTGGTGGGGTTTCGATTCCAGCAGGAGCCGGTCCTTGAAGCTGCCGGGTTCGCTTTCGTCCGCGTTGGCGCACAGGTAACGGGGAAACCGGTCGGCGCACAGGTTCCACTTCATGCCCGTCGAGAACCCCGCCCCGCCGCGGCCCTTGATCCCCGAGGCGTTGATCTCCTCGATCAGTTCCGCCTGGCTCATGGTCGTGAGCGCTTTTTTTACCGCGCCGTAGCCACCACCGGCCATATACGCATCGATATCGCCGGGATCGGCTCCAGCCGTGGGGTCCGCCGTCAGGATTTCGAGCGTTGCGGCCACTACACTATCCTTTATCGAGTCCTTCGAGGATCTCGTCGACCTTTTCCGGCGTGAGGTGGGTGTGCAGGCGCCGGTTGACCAGGAGCACAGGCCCCCGGTCGCAGGCGGCCAGGCATTCCGACTTCCGCAGGGTGAACCGGCCGTCCTCTGTGGTTTCGCCAAGTCCGATGCCGAGTTTTTCCGACAGGTGGTCGAATATGCCGGCACAGCCGGTCAGCGCGCAGGGCAGCGTATGGCAGACCGCCAGTACGTTTTCACCCACGGGTTCCTTGTTGAACATGGGATAGAAGGTCGCAATCTCCGCGACCTTGACGGGCGAGCAGTCGATCAGTCCGGCCACGCAGGCCATGGCCTCGGGCGAGATATATCCCCATTCCTCCTGCGCGAGATGCAGGAGCGGAACAACGGCCGATTTCTTGTATTCCGCAGGGTAGCGGCTCAGGATTTTCGCCGCGCGCTCCCGCGCCGCGTCCGTAAACTCAAGCGGTGTCGCCAATCTAGCGGTCCAGTTCTCCGGCGATGACGTTCAGGCTTCCCAGTACCGCCACCACGTCCGATAGCATATGTCCCCGGATCAGCATCGGGAACAGCGAAAAGTTCACGAAAGACGGCGGGCGCACCCGGATCCGATAAGGTTCCCGGCTGCCGTCGCTGACGATAAAAAACCCGAGTTCTCCATTCGGCGCCTCGGTGGCGGCGTACACCTCGCCCACCGGAGGCGTCGGACCGTGACCCTCCATGGTCATCTTGAAGTGATAAATCAGCGATTCCATGGATTCGTACACTTCCGATTTCTCGGGCAGTACCGCGTGTTCCTCCTCGGCGTTCACGGGCCCTGGAGGCAGGTCCTCCACGGTCTGGCGAACGATCTTCGCGCTCTGCCTGATCTCCTCCATCCGCACGAGATAGCGGTCGTATGCATCCCCGTTGCGGCCGATGGGGAGATCGAAATCGTAGGCTTCGTACCCGAGGTAGGGCTCGCTCTTCCGTATATCCCATTCGACGCCGGACGCCCTGAGCACCGGCCCCGTGGCGCCCCAGGCCACGGCGTCCTCCGCGGTAAGAACGCCCACGCCCTCGGTCCGGTCACGCCAGATGCGGTTGTTGGTCAGAAGCCGGTCGATCTCCGCGGTGGCCGTCAGTGTTTCCTCTACCGATTCCCGGGCCATTTCCGCGAAGTTGTCCGGTACGTCGCGCAGCAGCCCGCCGACGCGCGTATAGCTGGTGGTGAGCCGCGTGCCGCACACCGCTTCGAACAGATCGTACAGCACCTCCCGCGCCCGGAACCCGTACAGAAAGGCGGTGAAGGCCCCGATATCGAGGGCGGCCGTGCCGATACAGAGCAGGTGGTCGGCGAGGCGGGAGAGTTCGGCCAGGGCGACCCGGATACTCCGGCAGCGCGGCGTGATCTCGATATCCATCAGCTTTTCGACCGCGTGAGAATAACCGATGTTGTTGCAGAGGGGAGACAGGTAATTCATCCGGTCGGTCAGCGTCACGAACTGGTTGTAGCTCCGGTACTCACCCAGTTTCTCGAAGCCCGTGTGCAGGTAGCCCAGGTGCGGCGTAGCGCCGGCGACCCGTTCCCCGTCCAGTTCCAGCACCATGTGCAGCGTCCCATGGGTCGCCGGATGCTGGGGACCGAAATTGAGGATCATGTGCTCGGTGGGCATATCGGGCGTTCGCTCGAAAGTCACCCGTTCGTTTCGGATTTCCTCGAGATCCGCCTCGGCGAGCTTGTCGATCGGTGTGGTACTCACGGTACGCGCTTCCAATGGCCTGGGCCCGGTCCGACAAAACGGACGGGCTAGAATACGAAGTTGTCCCTTTCCCCTTTGCCGTGAAGGGGATAGTCCTTTCTCAAGGGGTGGGAACCGAAGTCATCGGGCATCAGGATCCGGCGCAGGTCGGGATGGCCTTCGAAGTCGATCCCGTACATGTCGTACACTTCCCGCTCCAGCCAGTTGGCGCCCGGCCAGACGGAAACCACCGACTCGATCCGGGGTTCCGCTTCCGGCACGGGAACGCTGACGCTGAAACGGCGGTTATGTTTGTGGGAATAGAGCTGGTAGACTACGGCGAACCGGATAGCCTCGTCGAGCCGCAGCCGGTCCACGGCGGTAACGTCGACGAGATAATCGAAGGATAGTTCCGGATCGTCTCTGAGGAAGTTCATGAACGGGAGGAGCGTATCCCGCTCCGCGATGACGCTTTCGCAGCCCACCGCGTTGCCACTGCGGACCGATGCGTCACCGAACCGGTCCCGGATGCGCGACGTGACTGCCTCCGGGTTCGATCCTGGCCGGCCAACGCCTTCGGTCTGGCGTTCCTCCTGGTTCTCCACGTGCTTCCCCTTTACTCAAACCCCATCTTGCTGCCCCAGCCCCTCGGATCCGACTGCCAGTCCATGGCAATACTCCGGTTGTCGTCTGAAAGCTCGCCCCGTTCGCTCATCACGTCCAGAATGGTCACGAAGTCCGCCATGCTCCATTTCGGCAGTCCGGCCTTCTGAAATCCCTCGGTGGCCGCGGGCAGGCCGTACTCGAATATGGTGGCCACGCCGATCACCTCCACGTCGAACTTCACCACGTCTTCGGCGGCCTTCAGGACACCCCCGCCCGTCGTGACCAGGTCTTCGGTGAACAGCACCTTCTGGCCCGGAACCAGGGTCCCTTCGATCCGGTGTTCCTTGCCGTACCCCTTCTGTCCCGACCGCGCGTAGACCATCGGCAGGTCCAGCCGGCTGGAAACCCAGGCCGCGAAAGGAATGGCGGCGGTCGCGGTTCCCGCGATGACGTCCGGAGATGTATCGAGGGTGTCGATGATCTCGAGAAAGGCGTCGATGACCACCTTGCGCTCTTCAAGGCAGGAAATGATCAGCCGATTGTCGCAGTATATCGGCGAGATGATACCGGAACTGTAATGGTAGGGCGCTTCGACGTTGATGGTGACGGCTTTGATATCGAGCAAGAGCTCTGCGATGGCTTTTCGGTTCATTAGTTCGCTTTAGCCTGGGCAACTTTCTCCTGAATCTTCATCAACGCCTGGATGACGTTCTCAGGTCTGGGCGGACAGCCAGGTATATACACGTCCACCGGGATGTACTGGTCCACACCCTGAACCAGCGTATAGGTATTGAACACGCCGCCCGACGAGGCGCAGGCCCCCATGGAAATGACCCACTTGGGCTCCGGCATCTGGTCGTAGATCTTCTTCAACACGGGCATCATCTTGATGGATACCCGCCCGGAAACGACCAGCAGGTCGGACTGCCGGGGGGAAAACCGGATGGCTTCGGCCCCGAAGCGGGCCAGGTCGAAACGGGAAGCGAGGGTCGCCATGAGTTCGATGGCGCAGCACGCGGTGCCGAAGGGCATGGGCCAGAGCGAGTTCTTCCGGGCCCAGCCGACCATCGCGTCGACCTTGGTGGTCATGACGTTTTCCTGTAACTGGTCTTCTAATCCCATTCGAGGGCTCCCCGTTTCCATTCGTACAGGAATCCGATGACGAGGAGGAGGAAGAACACCCCCATGGCCACGGCTCCGTATACCTGAAGATCGCTATAAACCACGGCCCATGGGTAGAGGTAAATGATCTCCACGTCGAAAAGAATGAAAAGGATGGCGATCAGGTAGAACTTGACGGAGAAGTTCTTCCGCGCGGAATCCTGGATCGGAACGCCGCATTCGTAAGGCGCGAGCTTGGACGCGCTGGTTTTTTTTCTGCCGATGAAAGAGGAAAGGGTAACGATTACGGCCGCCACGAGGAGGACGAGGACGACGAGCAGGATAAGGGGAAGGTATGACATTGAACCGAATTACTGGATTTACAGACAGGTCGGTCGACGGACGCGGCTTCCTGGGCACATCTATCCTTCAACTCGCCGATCAAGATAAACCGCCGGGGGGCGTTGTCAAGGACTAATCGTTTTTATTTGTTGATATAAAAACAGGCGCTTGTTATATGTCTAATCCAGCGGTATTTAACATGGATTCAGCTGCGTAAAAACCAACATTACATCCGGTCGGAGCGTTGAATAATGCCGGAAGCACAGATCGCGGTCATCGGCGGCACGGGGTTCTATGGTATGGAGGGCCTGACGGATCTAGAGGAGGTCCGGTCAGCCACCCCCTTCGGCGAACCCAGCGACGCCATCGTGACCGGCACGCTCGAGGGCCGGCGCGTGGCGTTTCTGGCCCGCCACGGCCGGGGCCATCGCCTCGGGCCGTCCGAGATAAACGTCCGGGCGAACATCTTCGCACTTAAGACACTGGGTGTCCGGTGGATACTCTCGGTCAGCGCCGTGGGCAGCCTCCAGGAGAACATACGTCCGCTGGACTTCGTTATTCCGGACCAGTTGTACGACCATACGCGGCACCGCACGACAAGCTTCTTCGGCGACGGGCTCGTGGCGCACGTGGGACTCGCCGATCCCTTCTGCGGACTGCTGCGCCGGTTGCTTGTCAGCGGCGCCGAATCGACGGGGCTGACCGTGCATGACGGCGGCACCTATCTCTGTATGGAAGGACCGCAGTTCTCCACTAAAGCCGAGTCGAACGTCTACCGGAACTGGGGATTTTCGGTCATCGGCATGACGGCCGCGCCGGAAGCCAAGCTGGCCCGGGAAGCGGAGATCTGCTACGCCGCCATCGCGTGTTCCACCGACTACGACTGCTGGCACGAGGAACACGACTCCGTCACGGTCGACATGATCATCGAGAACCTGCACGCCAACGTGGACCATGCGCGCCAGGTCATCCGCCAGGTCGTGCCGGCCATTCCGCTGGAAAGCACGTGCCATTGTCACAACGCGCTGGCCAATGCCATCGTTTCCGACCGCGACTCGGTGCCCGCCGGCACGCTGGAGAAGCTGAAGCCGATCGTGGGCCGCTATTTCAAGTAGAGATTCAGGAGGTCAAATCGGCACGGACGCCGGGCCAGTCTGCCCACATGTCGTCGCCGGGAGGCGCGTTCTCGTCCAGGTCCGCCCGTTTATAGTCGTATAGGACGGCCTGGCGGATCCGGGTAGAACGGTTGTGACCGACGGAGTGGCCCATGCGGTGGTGCCAGAACACGATATCGCCGGCCTTGCCGTGGCAATCCACATAGGGCATTTGGCTCACCTCGTCCTTGTGGGCCAGGTATGCGGGCGTTTTATCGAAGACATAGCGCCTGGTGAAATCCCGGTAGAAAATCCGGTGGCTGCCTGGCCAGACCGTGAATCCGCCGCCTTTCGGACCCACGTCGTCTATATACCCCACGACGCCGAGATGGAAGGGATGGGCGTCCACGTGGCAGCCCAGGGAACGGGGCGGCGCGGCGCCTTCGGGCAGGACGCAGTAAATACCGCGGATGCGATCGGGTTCGACCAGTGTCCCCTCCCCGAGCAGCTGCTCCGCCATGCCCATCACGGAAGGATCTTTGGCGAGCAGTCGGACCATCCAGTCCTCGTCGCCCGGTTGCCTGTACTTCCACATGTAACTGTGCCGGTGGGAGGAACTGTCATTGACCGGTTCGGCGAAGGGACCGATCCAGGTTTCCGGTTTCCCGCGCTCAAGGGGAGGCGGCAGGTTGCTCCACATGCGTTCACGGCCCCGGGCCATAAGGTCCGGGTCCAGCACGCCCCGCTTGATCAGATAGCCTTCGCGGACGAAGAATCGGATGTCGTCGTCGGTAAGTCGGATCATGGCGGCCAACCCTGCCAATGTGGTAGAAAGCGGACGGTGAATATATGAGACGGACCTCGGAACGTGTCAAGGAGGAACACACCATGAAGAAGTGGATCGTCGCGGCCGCGTTGCTTCTCCTGGGCCTGGCGCCCCGGGCCGGCCTGGCCAGCGACGGGTACCCCCGTCTGGACGACGTGGATATACTCCATTACAGGATCCAGCTGGATATCGGCGACACAGGCAAGGCCATCCGGGGCGAGGTCACCATCCTGGCGGAGTTGCTGGCCGGCGGCCGGGACGTCCTGCCTCTCGACCTGGTCTCGCTCACCGTGGACCGGGTGACGGTCGACGGTGAGCGCGCAGCCTTTCTGCATCGCGACGGCCGATTGAGTGTTACGCTGGGGGACGGCCACGCGGAGGGCGACACCGTCAAGGTGGCCGTCATCTATCACGGCAGTCCCGTGGATGGACTGTTCATACAGGAAAACAAGTTCGGCGACAGGTCCGTATTCGCCGATAACTGGCCGAACCGGGCACGGTACTGGTTCCCCGGGGTGGACCACCCCTATGACAAGGCCACGGTCGAATTCATCGTCACCGCGCCCGCGGTCTACGACGTCGTGGCCAACGGCCGGTTGCTGGAGACAAGAACCGTCCCGCCGGGACGCAAACGAACGCACTGGAAGACCGACGCGCCTATACCTACGTACTGCATGGTGGTCGGTGCGGCCCGCTTTTCCATAGTCCAGCCTGGTTCCTGGAAGGGCATCCCGGTCTCATACTATCTGTTCCCCGGCGACCGGGACGCGGGATCCGAGGACTTTTCCCGGTCCGTGGATATGCTGGCCTTCTACACCGAGCTGATCGGCCCCTATCCCTACAACAAACTCGCGCTGGTGCAGTCCTCCACCCGGTTCGGCGGCATGGAGAACGCCAGCGCCATCTTCTTCGCGGAAATGAGCATTACGGGCACCAGGCGGAACGAAGCCGTGGTCGCCCACGAGATCGCCCACCAGTGGTTCGGCGATTCGGTGACGGAATCCGACTGGCACCACCTGTGGCTCAGCGAAGGGTTTGCCACCTACTTCGGCGCCCTGTTTTTCCAGGAAGCCGACGGCGAAGAGCGGTTTCAGGAGATGCTGGCCCGAAGCAGGTCCCGGTATTTCAACGCGAACCGCCGCGCCTCGGCCCCCATCTTCAATCCGGACATAACTGATTTGTTCGACCTGCTGAACGCCTACAACTACAGCAAGGGCGGGCTGGTTCTCCACATGCTGCGGGGCCTGATGGGCGACGCGGCCTTCTTCGAGGGTATCAGGCGCTTCTACCGCGAGTTCCGCGATCAGACCGTGCTGACCGGGGATTTCCAGGCCGTCATGGAATCCCGTGCGGGAGAACGGCTGGACTGGTTTTTCGAACAGTGGATCTACCGTTCCGGTCATCCCGTGGTCGATGCGACCTGGTCCTGGGACGAGGGAACCCGCGAGGCCACCGTGCACCTGCGGCAGACTCAGCCGCAGGAAACCTTCAGGCTGCCCGTCACCCTCGCCTTCGTGGCGGGAGACGGCCAACAACGCCGGCAGATCGAGCTGCGGGACCGGTCGCATGAGTTTCACTTCAAACTGGAAGAGGCACCGGAGGAAATCCGGGTCGATCCCGATACCTGGTTGCTGATGGAGGCGCGGGTAAGACGCGGAGATAGATAGGCGGAATCGGAAAAGAGTTGACGAACCGAAGGGTGATGAATCTGTTGCGACAATAAAAAAGTGTTGACTTTTCCGGGAGTTATGATTTATTGGGTTTTAGGATTTTGTCTCTGTCTCCTGCATGATCGTCAATCAAAAACGATGCGGCACGGATCAGAACTAACGGTCCTGCCGTTTTTCTATATGCGGGTTGAAAGTCGAACAGGGACTTCGTTGTAGATGTATCTATACATGCCTGAAAGGTGGTGAGCAATATTGGCAGTCGGTAAAGTAAAGTGGTTCAAC
>JAJECR010000138.1 GCA_022821935.1 Candidatus Latescibacterota bacterium | reverse complement strand
GGGGACGAACCATCGGCCCCAGTCGTGGGAGCCCCGGACGAACTGCACGCAGGACGCTTGCGAAACCGGGTCCAGCGGCATCCAAAGAGATACGTTCTGGCGGCCGTTCACCGGATAATAGGGCTGGTCGTGGTGCCAGGGCGTTCTCTTCAAGGTGCCGGGCCACTTGACCAGCAGGTGCTCGTGATAGAATACGGAACGCTCCGATTCCATGAGCCGCGCCGTCATGGCGCCCGCGGGAGAATGGTAGACGAAGTCGCGGTATTCGGGAATACGCCGCCAGTTGCAGTAGTCGTCGAAGAATCCGCCCCGGTCTTCCTCGCCCGCCTTCAGGACGCCGGCGTAGTCGCTGGGCTCCGCCAGGTTGCGCGACACGCCGGCTTCAACGACGGACACCCAGTGCGGATCAAAGGCCTGCCTGATACATACCGCGCCGTCTTCCCGGTATCGCCGGACGACTTCATCGGTTACGATCTGGTCCAGGTTCAAGTCCCGCGCGCTCCTTCCGAATGACAGTCTTTAGTGCCGGGCGATATACATCCTGGTGTGCATGACGCCAATCCAGGAAAACATCGAATAACCGAACTTGTTTACTTCGAGTCCTTTCAGGTAGGGTTTTCGCAGGTCAACCGTCAGGTTATGGTACAGAAACGCGCCTCCCACGTCTTCCACGAGCAGCCGTTCCGCCTCACGGTACATGGCCATGCGTTTTTCGTGGTCCAACTCGTCCCCCGCCGCGTCGATCAGCCGGTCGAAGTCGTCGTTGCGCCAGTCCTGCCGTCCGAAACCCCGCGGTTGCGACCGCCACACCATGCCGAGCAGGTTGTTCGGATCGGGATAGTCCGCGTTGAATCCTCCCAGGCCCATGGGGATGTTCCACTTGTACATGTTGTCCCTGTACATCTTGTCTTCCGAGCCCCTCATACGGAGCCGCAGGCCCAAGGTATTGCCCAGCATCGCCTGTACGGCCTGCGCGGTATAGCTGATCTGGGGATTGACCTTGCCTATCCAGAATTCAATGGTGGGAAAACCGTTGCCGTCGGGATAGCCCGCTTCGGCCATCAACCTGCGGGCGCGGTCCGTATCGTAGGCCTGGACCGCCTGAATGGACGCGTCCGCGCTGCCGGGAAACTTGGGCGGCAGCATCGAGTACGCGGGCACACCCGTATTGCGTAGCACGACCCGGCACAGGGCCTCGCGGTCGATGGCGTGGCTGATCGCGCGGCGTACCCGCACGTCGTCGAAGGGCGGCTCGCGGGTCTTGAAGAACAGGTACCAGGTTTCCGGGAAGGCGTAGTATGCCAATTCGTCTTTCAGGGTCGGATGGTTTTCAATAAAGGGGAGGTCAGTCAGCAGGACCCGCAAGTAATCGATCTCGCCGTTCTCGTACGGCGGCGTACCCGGGTGCCCCGTGGTGAAAATCTGGACGATTTTTTCGAGATACCCCTTGTGGGGACCGGTATAGTAGGGATTGAGCGTCAGCGTGGCCTGCCTGCCCTTCTGCCATTCCGAGAGGGTGTAGCTCGCGTTGGAAACCAGATTCCCGGCTTCGCTCCACCGCACGCCGTGTTTTTCGACTTGCCACCTGGGGACCGGTCCCGAACCGGTGAACGCGACGATGAAGGGCAGGTAGGGACAGGGTTTTTCCGTTTCGATCTCCAGCGTGAATTCGTCCAGGGCCCGGACGCCCACGGTCGACGGGTCGGTGACGCTGCCCTGGTTGTATGGCCGGGCGCCCTTTATCTCGTAGTAGAAGAAAGCATAGGGACTTGCCACAGCCGGATCCAGGAACCGCTTGTAGGTGTATTCGAAGTCGTGCGCCGTGACCGTTCGGCCATCGCTCCATCTCCCGTCGGGTCGAAGCTTGAACGTCCAGCGCAGCCCGTCGGCCGACTGTTCCCACGAGGAAGCCGCCGCTCCGACCAGTTCCAGGTTCCTGTCGAGCATAACAAGGCGTTCGAACAGCGTAAGCGCGCCCTGGCCCTCGTATATGTTGATACTGACATCGAAGGTCAGCGGCTCGACCAGCGTGTAGCGGAACACCTGCTGGTCCAGGGGCGCCGCGTCCGGCGGCATCGGCTTTCCAATGGAGTTGACCAGGGGAACGGCACCGGTCAGCGTGCCGGCCGGCAGGAAACAGAGCAGGGACCCGAGCAGGCACGTAGTGAGGGCGGCGATCCGGCCCCGTGCGGAAAAAGCCGGGAAGCGAGAACATGCAACCCGGACCGATCGTATCCATTCCGTCATGTCAATACCTGTAGCGGTTCGTTTTCATGATGGGCCCGGCGCTGAATTTCCGGTCCCGGCAGGTAAAAGACTATACAAAACGGTGGGGGACGTGTCAATAACGAGGTACGGCGAGTCGACGGGCCGATGATGTGCCGAAGAGCGCGTCTTCCCGGGTGGGCGGCTCACGGACTTTCCAGCCGGATGTACTGCGACAGGACGCGCGTCACGGACACGGCGAGGGCGAGTTTGACCAGGCCGAAGGGGATGAAGGGAAACAGGCCGACGGCCAGCGCGGCGGACCAGGTCGTCTCCACGCCCGCGTACAGGTTGAAGTAGCCGTACAGGTACAACAGGCCGCATCCGAAGATGGCGGCCTGGCCGATCAGCATGCCGGCGACGAGATGGAGGATGCGGCTCCGGGTGAAACGCTCCACGTACCACCCGGTCAGGAACGCGCCCAGTACGAAGCCGGCGAGGTATCCGAAGGTGGGTGAAATCACGACGCCCGGTCCGCTCATGCCTCCGGCGAAGACCGGCATGCCCGCCAGCCCGAGGCATACGTAGACGATCTGGCTGCCGGCGCCCCAACGGCTTCCGAGCACGGCCCCGGAGATCAGCACGAAGCAGGTCTGCATCGTGATCGGAACGGGCCCGATGGGCAGCGTTATGTAGGCGCTTACCGCGGTCAGCGCCGCCATGAGCGAAGCCGTGGCCAGCCGCAGGTTCCTGGTCAATTCAGGCCTTTCTGTTGATCCGGTCTGTCGTTCCGAACGGATCGGATTTCCCGTACTTTTTCAACGGACTGCTTTGCCTTGCCAGCCCATGCGGGTTCATATACATTGACCGGCGGTTGTGTCAACTACGTTTTCTCATACCTGCCGAGTTTTCTCAATCCTGAAGGGGAATCGCGATGAGAGTGGGGATACGCACTACGGGCCGATTGAATGAAATGCCCTTCGATGCGGTGTGCGCGTGGATGGCCGAAAAGGGGTTCGATACGATCGACGTGTCCCGGATCGACGGCGACATGGTCCGCACTGCCGAGGCCCACGGCGTGGCCATCGGCCAGGTGGACCTCGTCGCGGGTTCGGAACTGCTGAGCGATGATGCCAGTCAGCGCGAACAGGCCCTGGGCGAGTCCAGAGACTCCATACAGCGCGCGGTGGACCATGGCGTGGCCAACATGTTCTACGTGGCGCCGGCGCCCGGGGATCCCGCCCAGGGCCGCGACGCGACCTTCCAGCAGTGGAAACGCACCATGCCCGCCATTGTGGAATTCGCCGAATCCAGGGGAGCGACCATCGCCCTCGAAGGCTGGCCAGGGGGGTCTACCCACCACGAGCGGATCGGCGCCACGCCCGAGATGCTTCGCGCCATGTTCGAGGCCTGCCCGTCGCCCGCCTTCGGCATCAACTACGATCCCTCGCACCTGATCAGGCTGGGCGTCGATCCGATGCGCTTTCTGACCGAGTTTGGACACCGGGCCCACCACGTGCACGCCAAGGACACCGTCTTCGACGAAGAAGCGCTCTATCTGTACGGACGGATCAAGCCCTCCTTCGATTCCCGGGTCGCCTTTGGCGAAGGTTACTGGCGGTATTGCATACCCGGCGAGGGCCTGGCCGACTGGGCGCTCATTGTAAAACGTCTCGAGGACTTCGGCTACGACGGCATTCTGAGCATCGAGCACGAGGACGGCCGGTACTACGGTTCGTGGGAACTGGAAGAAGAGGGTTTCATCCGCGCGCGGGCGCACCTGAAGCGGTACATGCTTTAACGGACGGACGCCGGGTCGCCGGACCGGACCAGACCGGCCGGTGCGCTTCAGCCGGGTCACCGGCCGGCGCGCTTCAACCGGCCACTTCGTCCAGCACCTTCTCCACGTGGCCGTCGACCTTCACGTTGCGAAAGACCCTGGAAATCCGGCCGTCGCCGTCGATGACGAAGGTCGTTCGCTCGATCCCCATGTACTTCCGTCCGTAGTTCGTCTTCTCCTTGTACACGCCGTACGCCGTGGACACGGTCGTGTCCGGATCGCTCAGCAGCGGGAAGGGCAGGTCGTACTTCGCCGCGAATTTCTCGTGGGAAGGGATGCTGTCGCAACTGACGCCAAAAACCTGGACATCCTGGTTCTGAAACGTCGGATAGTGGTCCCTGAAGGCGCAGGACTCCCGGGTGCATCCGGGCGTGTCGTCTTTGGGATACCAGTACAGCACGACCGTCTTGCCTCTCAAGTCCCTGAGCGAAACGCTTCCGCCTTTGTCCGCCTCCATCGTGAAATCGGGTGCGGGATCGCCTGCCTGCAACATGATGTTTTCCTTTCTTTCTGTTCGGGTTGATGTGCACCGGCGCCGTGGGAACATGCCGGCGGGTCCGTCGGTGTGGGGGCGCGTAGACCCGCCCGTTCAGGACTTGATGTATGCGCCGCGGTGGATCGCCCGGCCCTCCGCGGTATACTTCGTCTCGAAATTGGTCAGATCGCGGCCCAGTTCCCTGACCCGTTCGGGGATCACCTCCAGGGCCGCCAGGCGTTCCGACGCTTCAAGCAGGGCCAGGATCTCCTCGTAGTATTCGCCGTAATCAGTGGCGAAGTCGAGGGTTCCGCCCGTCGCCAGCGTGCGCACGATCTCGTCAAGAAACCGGGCATTGAACAATCGGCGTTTCCGGTGCCGCTTCTTCGGCCAGGGGTCGGGGAAGTACACGTGGAAGGCCGATACTGTGCAGTCGGGTATGTATCTTTCCACGAAATAAACGGCGTCATCCCGGAGCAGGCGGATGTTGGTCAGTTCCCGCCGGACTACCCGTTCCTTCATGATACGGAAGTACCGCAGGGCCCGTTCTATGCCGATGTAGTTTATTTCGGGATGTGCCACGGCGGAATTGATGATGAAGCGGCCCTTGCCGCAGCCGATCTCGATTTCCACCGGGGCGCCATTGTCGAAAATCCGGTCCCAGCAGACCTGATCCTCGTTGTCCCTTATGCGGAATTCCACGTCGTCGGCGTTGGCCATCGCTTGATGCGTTTCGGAAGGAAGGGTCATTTGTTCCATGTCGAGGCGATAAAAGATGAACGTGGAAACCCGGACGTTTCACCGGAAAATTAGAAAACCCGGTACGCCCTGTCAAGCGATACGCCGAACCCAGAATTGGTTTGATTTTACAGTGGCCACTGCTTATCATTACCTGCAATCGCAGACGGCGCTTACGCTGGTGATCCCGCCTGTTCACCGAGGCGAATCCATGCTTGATTATCACATGCATGTGGAGAACTACTACCCCTTCGGGCGGTCGCCCGACGACCGCCCCGAAGGGACG
>JAJECR010000293.1 GCA_022821935.1 Candidatus Latescibacterota bacterium | reverse complement strand
TCTTGACCAGTCTAACCTGGTACTCGAACTGCTGTTCGACGGAGACGCACGGGATACGAGCGGCGGCGGGCATCACGGAGAGGTATTCGGCGCGGTACCCACGGACGACCGGTTCGGGCGGCCCAAAGCGGCCTTTGCCTTCGACGGAAAGAACGACTACATCCGCGTCACGCCGCCGCCGGCGCTTTCTGCCGAAGGGTTTACGCTCTCGGTCTGGGTCAAATACGACGACGACGCGTTCTCCAGGTACTGGACGAACGGGGTGATCACGCAGGACGACGGCGGCGGTAGTGGAAGACGCGTCTTTCAGCTCAGCGCCTTCGGGCCTTTGCCCACGTGGCACATCATGGGGCGTGGCCGCGACCCGCTCATAACCCGCCCTGTGGGGACCTCCGTCTGGCGGCATCTGGCCGTCACCCACGACGGCAAGGTACACCGCCTGTACATGGACGGGGTACTGCACGATCAAGCCGAAGCCCCCTTCCCGCCGCATCCGGAAGAACCCGTTTACGTAGGACGCAAGGGTTCGGGCGAACCGGATTTCTATTTCAAAGGCGTCATCGACGAAGTGCGTATCTACACGGGAACGCTTTCCCCGGAGGCAATCCTGGCCCTGACCCGGGACAACGGATGGCAGCCGCCGCCCCTGTCGGGAATCGAAGTGCCGGACCCGCCGGACTCGTCCCTCGAAGAGGCCCTCGTCGCCCACTGGCCCATGGAGACCGCTGAAATGCGCGACGTGTCGGGAAGCGGATTGAAGTCTATCGTGATGGGACAGCCGGAAGCCATAGCGGGCCGAAGGGGCGGGGCGCTTCGATTTGACGGCGACGAGGACTGGGCGGTGGTCAAGAATCCGTCGCTCGATCTGCTGCACTACCTGACGATTACCTGCTGGATCAGGGGGTTCGACACTGAAAGTGAGTACAGCCAGGTAATCTGGTACGGCGATGGCGCCTGGGGACAGGATCCCTATTCCATGTCGATACAAGAGGGCAAGATCGGTTTCCGCGTGGACGACGTGGCGACCCAATGGGAACTCATGACCGAATCGAAGCCCGCACCCGACGCGTGGACTTTCGTGGCCGCAACATTGAGTACACGGACGGATGGACTCATGGATCAGAAAATCTACCTCAACGGTATACTTGCCGTGGAACAGGTTACCGAGAATCCGTACCGGTACATTGAACTGGGCCGCATGTGGCTGACCTTCGCTTCATTCGGGAGCGGTTTCGATAAAGAACCCATGGACCTTGACGACGTAAGGCTGTACAACCGGCCACTGAGCCAGCAGGAAATCGAATCCATCTACGAAGGGGTACAGGAGTAACGGCATGAATCGCGACACCGACCGCGCAAACGAAGCACCACTCGACCGGATGGAATCGAACGGCACAGCACAGGAAGAACCTGGAAGCCGGCGCCAGTTTCTCAAAGGGAGCCTCGCGGTGGCCGCCGGTGTCGCGGCGACATCGATGTGGGACGCTACGACGGTGTTCGCGCAGGAAGACGAAAAGCCTCCTTCCGGCCCGCCCGACAGGATCGACGACGAAGCCTACTGGGAGAAGGTCCGCGCGCAGTTTCACTTGAAACCAGATACCATATATCTGAATAACGGAACCCTCGGGCTGTGTCCTAAACCGGTCACGCAGGCGGTCTTCGACGGGTACGTGTATCTTGCCGAAACCGGCAGCGAGGGTAGGTACCAACTCTGGGACGAAGTGGAGGAAAGCCGGAAGACCGCCGCCCGGTTCCTGGGGGCGGACGAGAAGGAAATGGTGCTTACCCGCAACGCGACGCAGGGCCTGAGCGTCATCGCGAACGGAATCCGCATGGAGCCTGGGGACGAAATACTCATGACCACGGATGAGCACATCGCGGGCATCCAGCCATGGACGCGGCGCGCCCGGCGGTTCGGCATACAGGTCAGCCAGGTTCACATTCCCAGTCCGCCGGGGAGCAAACAGGAAGTGGTGGACCTGTTTGAGAAAGCGCTTACGCCGAAGACGAAAGTGGTTTTCTTCTGCCACGTCACCCGGGGTCCCGGCCTGCTCTACCCCGTCAGGGAACTCTGCGACATGGCCCGCGAGAAGGGTATCGTCTCGGCCGTGGACGGCGCCCAGACGCCCGGAATGACCCCCGTCGACCTGCATGAAATGGGGTGCGATCTCTTCGCCACTAGCCTGCACAAGTGGGCGCTGACCCCGTCCGGCACCGGGTGTCTGTACGTCCGGGAAGGATTCCAGGAAACCTTCTGGCCCACCTCGGACGGCAACGGACCGTGGGACGACCGGGAGCAGGCGCTCTGGCGCATAGGTCCCCATGGCACGTACGAAAGACCCATCCGGGCCGCGATAAAGACCGCGTTGGACTTTCTGAATACCATTGGAATGGACGCCATCTACGCCCGTGACCGCATGTTGTCTGACTATCTGAAGGCACAACTCATGGAAATGCCGGGAGTAAGCCTGGGGACTTCCACGGACCATGCGCTGTCGAGTCCGGGGATCACCTCCTTCGGAGTGGAGGGATGGGACTCCACCCTTCTTCGGGGGATCCTCCAGGGTAAGGCCGGGATCGTCTTGAGCCGTGACCAGAGACGTACCCACGACCTGGTCCGGGTGTCTACGCACTTCTACAACACGCCAGGGGAAATCGATCGCCTGATCGAGGTGTTGACGGACGTTCTTTCGTAACGCGTCTTCCTCTGCGGCGCAACGCTCCAGACTTTCCAGGATTCCCGGTCTTTCGTCCCCGCAGCGACCTGGCGTAAGCCGACCCCAAGAAAACCGACCTCAAGAAAGGCGACCTTTCGATGCAATCCGATTACCAGGCGGAAGGCTCCTCCTCATCCGATTCCTCAAGCAGCCGCGAACTCGAAAAGTATCTCCGCGATCAGTGGATCGTGAATACAGAATCCTGGATAAACAAGGAGCAGTCGGTCCGGACGGGGTTCCTTGACGCCTGGATGCTCCGGGCCCTGGGTGATGTCGAGGGACGGCGCGTGCTGGACATCGGTTGCGGTGAGGGAAGGTTCTGCCGCCTGCTGGCCGGTCTTGGCGCGGAGGTCACTGGCATAGACCTGACCGAAGGACTGGTGGAGCATGCCCGGGCACTATCGGAAGGCGCGGGAACCTACCTGGCTGGCAACGCCCACGACCTGGCCGGTGTCGAAGACGAAAGCTTCGACCTGGCCGTCTCTTACATCGTCATGGTCGATCTTTTCGATTACCGGGAGGCCATACGGTCCGCTTACCGCGTGTTGAAACGCGATGGTCGGTTCATCGTCTGCAATATTCATCCGATGCGCATGGCGAAGGTCAACGGTTGGATCCGGCAGGGCAACCGGAAACTTTTTTACGCGGTGGACGACTACACGTCGGAGGGTCCGCGCCTCGAAGAGATCAGCTGGACGGGGAAGGCCTTCACCAGCATGCACCGTACCTTGTCCAGTTACATCACCGCTTTCCTCGAATCCGGTTTCGTCCTGGAGGGGCTGCAGGAACCAACGCCCTCCCCAACTCAACTAGCCGAGCATCCCACGTTCGACGACGAGTACCGGGTGCCGAATTTCATTATTTATGAGTTGAGAAAACCATAGGCTTAAGTTAAACGGCGCGCACCCCGTTCATCCGTTCCGATCCTGCGCCCCATCCTCGAAGTCAAAGTGTTCCACGTCACGGGCCCGCAGGAAGGATACCGCCTCGTCGAGGGTGGGTATGCCGGCTCGGCCCCCGAGCCGCGTGCAGCTCACGGCGGCGACGGCCGAGGCGAAATTGGCCGTCTTTTCCAGCTTCCAACCACGGAGCAGGCCGAATATGAAGGCACCGTGGTACACGTCGCCAGCCCCCGTGGTATCAACGACGTCCACCGAATAAGCGGGCGTATGGAACGACCGGCCACCTGCCAGCGTGTAACTGCCCTCTTCGCCCAGCGTGACGACAGTGACGGTCGATCCGTAACACGAAAGGGCCTTCGCGGCCGCAGATGGATCGGCCAGGCCGGTTAACTCTTTGGCGAACACTTTGGAAGCGATCAGATAGTCGGTCAGGCGCAGAAGGTCTTCGAGATCGCCCGGAGGGGACATGGTGTCGGCGTCGAGGACCACGGGCACGCCGGAATCTCGTGCGAGCCGCGCGGCAGCCAGCGACGCCTGTCGATTGGTGTTGTCGAGATGGAGGTACTTCGCGGAGGCGACCATTTCGGCGGGAACTTCCGACGGGAGCAATTCGACGGCCGACCCGCCTGCCATGATGGTGCGCTGGCCGGTGGACTCATCGACTAGGATCATGCTGACGGAGGTTGAAGCGCCTAGCTCCATGACGAGATGTTCCGAATCAACCTCGTACAGATTGAATTCCTCCTTCACAACCCGGCCCGCCATGTCGTCCCCGATTTTACCCACAAAGGCGGTGGACGCCCCCAACCTGGAAAGCGTAACCAGCGCGGTGGAGACCATCCCGCCCCCCTGCTGGGTCGAATCGCTCATCCAGACCTGTTCGTCCTGGTCCGGCAGATGGGGCACGATACCCAGGAAATCCAGGCAAGCGCAGCCCAGTCCGACAACATCGTATGCCATCTTTCGCTGTCCTCGCATCAACCGCTGGTCACGTGAATCCCCGTTTCGTCCGCGACGACCGGCAGCGGGTCGGAAATGCCGCTTTCCGCGTCTTGCCCCATGGTGCCCAACAGGTACCACTGATCGCGGAATTCGACCAGTTGGCTGGCATAGAAGCGGTCCGGCGGCGCTTCCGGCATGATCTCCCCCGTACCATAAATCCGGAAGGGTCCTAGCGGCGACTCGCCCACCATGGAATAGTCGGTGCTTCTGAAGGAATGGCCGGGAAACCTTTCCCTGAACGTCGGCGCCAGCCAGAAATCATGGGTACAGAAGACGAGGTACCAGCGGCCCGAGATAAAGTAGACTTGAGGCACCTCCATTTCCTCGGTCATCCGGTCGTGCTCGGGAGGAGGTAGCGTCTCCCACCGGACCATGTCGGTCGACCGGGCGATGCCGACGCTGCCTCGGGTGGCCACGTCCCCCTTGGTGCGCCGGGCGCAGACGTACTGGAGGACCCGGTCGCCGATGTCCAGTAGAAAGGGGTCCCGCCAGTGCGTGAGCTGGCGCTGGCCGGTCGACTCGATCTCGTAGTAGGCAGGATCGGCCACCGAAGTTGGGTTTTCGGGTAGTTTACGCCAATTCGTCAGGTCGTCGGAAACCGCCATGCCCGCGCGCTGTACAAAGGCGGTTTCGTACTTGTGGCCGGTGTAGGCCATCCAGTACCGCCTGTCGCGCCGGATGACGCCGCCGGTCGCCAGGGACTTGCCGTCCCACGCGTCCGGTGGTCCCGGTTCAAGCGCGGTGCCCTCGTATTCCCAATGCACCAGGTCGTCGGTAACGCAGTGGTCGATTCGCCAGCCCGATTCTTGGTCGAGGGGCATGGCGAGAAACCAGGCGTGGACCGTTTCGCCCTCGGCGTAATACCAAGCGTCTCCGATGCGGTGTCCCTCGAGTCTGAACAAGTGAGGTGCTCCGAAGTGTTTGAAAGGCTGTCCCGTTTCGTGATGGATTGAGGTCTGGGCAAATTAAACCGCCGGGGACAAGCGTCAAGCCCAAATCAATTGACAGGCCCGCAGGGCCGCCATACCATTTCACGATAATTGGGAATCCGCGGTAACGCGTCATTCCACCATGCTATTCAAAGGGCGTGTCCCGACCTCGTTTGCCAAACCCGAACCAGCAAGGAATCCTGCCTTATGTCATTGACTTCAGACGTACGGTCCATGTTGCCCGACCTGGATGGATACGCGTATTTTCAGACCAGCGGATTTTCTCCCAAGCTGAACCCCATCATCGATGAAGTCGTCCACTGGCTGAAATTCCAGAGCCGGGGTCCCGCCCTGCCGTTCGTCTCAGAAAGAATCGAGGAACTGAAGAGGGAAATCAGGGGGAAAGTCGCCCGGACCATCAACGCCACGCCGGACGAGATCGTAATGACGGAGAACACTACGATAGGCATCAATATCGTGGCCAACGGCATCGAGTGGAAACCGGGCGACAACGTGCTGCTCACCACCCACGAGCATCCGGGAAACCGGCTGACCTGGTACAACCTGACCGGACGGCACGAAGTGGAACTCCGGTTCGCCCCGTTGTACAACGACCACGGCAGAACCCTCGAAGAGATGGATCGTCTGATCGATGAGCGGACCCGGCTGGTCAGCGTCAGCCACGTCTCAAGACGTACCGGACTGCGCCTGCCGGGGCGGGAAGTCTGTGACCTGGCCCACGGGAAAGACACGCCGGTCCTCTACGACGGCGCGCAGTCCTTCGGAGCCATTCCCATCGACGTCAGGACACTGGACTGCGACTTCTACAGCTTCTGCGGTCACAAGTATACGATGGCGCCCCAGGGTACAGGGGGACTTTACATCCGCAAGGACCGGATCGAATGGCTCAAGCCGAGCTGGATCGGGTCCCATTCGCAGAAATCCTTCGACCAGGAAGGCAACATGGACCTGCACGACGAGGCCAGGCGTTTCGAGTTCGCCACGCGGAGCGTACCCGACCAGGCAGGATTCGGCAAGGCGCTGGACATATGGGACGGACTGGGATGGGATGCGGTATTTGCGGGTATAGCGGCGTACACGGACCGGATGAAGGCCGCGCTGAAGGATATACCGGAACTGGTGCTGGAAACGCCGCCGTCCTACGACGATTCATCCGGCATCGTCACATTCCACGTACCCGGTCTGGAGGCGGGCCCGCTGGCGGAAAGCCTGCAGCAGCAAGAGAAGGTCCTGGTCTCCCCGCTCGAATTCGCGGCGGAAAGCACCCGCGTCTCTACCCACGTATTCAACTCGGATGAGGACCTGGAGCGGCTGACGTCGGGTATTCGTAGAGTACAGCGCGAAGGCCTGAGTTCGGCGAGTTAAACAGTGTTTTACCGAAACCAGTCGTAATTCAGACCCAGCGAACGATCCTCCAGGGGCAGGTCCACCCGCACGCCGCCCCTGGCCGAGGAGAGCTTCAGGGCGACTTCCACTTCCAGCGCCATGGCCACCCTGCGGCCCGAGTTCTTCGGTTCGTCCAGCTTCCCCGCCAGGCAGTCCATTACGTCGTTCAGCGAATATACTCCGCCATAGGGGATCACGAACTGGGGA
>JAJECR010000276.1 GCA_022821935.1 Candidatus Latescibacterota bacterium | reverse complement strand
GAGCGGGTGCGGCCCCACCTGCCCGATGGTATCGACCGCATCTGGGTACGGAAGTTCTCCAGTACCGATATCCCGATCATGTGGCTGGCCATGTCGTGGCACGGACACCAGGATGCGCTGTTCCAGGTAGTGGATGAGCAGCTCCGGCCCCGTCTCGAACGCCTGGACGGCATCGCCGGTATCGACACGTGGGGTTCCCAGGCACGGCAGGTCATCGTCGACATGGATCAGGAGCGCCTGAAGGCCTACAGGATGAATCCCGAATTGTTCATCAGGGCCATGGAACAGTCGAACATGGACTCGCCCGGCGGATACGTGGAGGACGGGGGCTTTCGCTACCTGGTCCGGCTCACTGGCGCGTTCCAGTCCGTCGAGGACATCCGGGCGTTCCCCATCAACGAACGGGGTCTTCGGCTCGGGGACGTCGCCGAAGTGGCTTACCGCAAACCCACGAGCCTGCGGCGTGCCCGCCTGGACGGCCAGGACGCCGTGGGGATGGTCATCCGAAAGGAATCCAACGCCAACACTGTGGAGGTTACCACCGCCGTTCGGGAAACGCTGGACGAACTGACCCGAGACCCGCGCTGGCCAGGCCTGACCTACCACGTCTTCTTCGAGCAGTCCTCCTGGATCCTGGGCTCGCTGAAAGCCCTCGGCAACGCCGGAATGTGGGGCGGCCTGTTCGCCATGGGCGTGCTGTTCTTCTTCCTGCGAAAGTACCGGACGACCTTCATTATCGCCGCGTCCATCCCGGCTTCCATCCTGGTCACGTTCACGGCCATGTATTTCATCAATTCGAGCTACCAGATCCTGTCGCTCAATATCGTGTCCCTGATGGGACTGATGCTCGGCATCGGCATGCTGGTGGACAATGCCGTAGTGGTCCTGGAGAACATCCTCAGGCTGCGCCGACAGGGCGTGGAACCCGTCCAGGCGGCGATCCAGGGCGCCCGGGAGGT
This sequence comes from Candidatus Latescibacterota bacterium, assembly GCA_022821935.1. Classification (GTDB taxonomy): domain Bacteria; phylum JAAXHH01; class JAAXHH01; order JAAXHH01; family JAAXHH01; genus JAAXHH01. The sequence goes on along the minus strand of JAJECR010000276.1, from coordinate 21,030 downwards.
CTCGGTGGCCGTCAGCGCGGCCACGCTTACCACGGCCATCGTATTCCTGCCCCTGCTCTTCATCGGAGGCGGAGGTGCGCAGACGCAGATGCGGGAGCTGGGACTGGTCATCACTATCTCCCTGGTTTCGTCCCTGGTCATGTCGCTGAGCTTCATTCCGCTGCTCGCGTCCCGACTGCTGAAGGATGGATCCCTGCCCAACATCGGTTTGCTGGATGCGCTGGAACACCAATACAGCCGGGTCATCGGCTGGGTGCTGAACCACCGGCTGGACATGGCGCTCATCCTGGTCGGTTTCGTCGTACTGACCGTACTCGTACCCATGACAAAGGTCAGTTTCACCAACACGCCGACGGACCAGCGACAGATATGGATGTACGTCGAACCCGGACCGTTTATCAACCTGGCAGAGACCGAAGAGTTCGTGAACCGAAGGGAGAACGCGTGGCTGGCCGCGTCCGACTCGCTGAATATCAAGGCCATACGCACGGATTTCCGGCCCGGCCAGGTCTGGTTCAACGTGTACCTTAAAAACGCACAGGACGACTCGGCCTGGGAGGGATTGCTTCACAGGGCACAGTATCCCTGGGTATGGGCTTCGGTGGCGGGTTGCGCTTTCCTGCTGGTTGTGTTTCGACGCAATGCCTACGCCTTCCAGGTCATTGCCGTTGCCACGGCACTGTACGTGGCTATCCTGATCATCCTCGGTTCCCAGGGCGGGGTGGAGACCTACCGTACGTCGGAAGAAGTCGCCAACGACCTGCGCGAGTCGATTCCCGAGGCACCGGGGCGAATCGTAAAGTGGCGATGGGGGGAGGAAGGCCAGGAAGACCCCAGGGTGAGCATCGCCCTGAGCGGCGAAGACCCCAGGCTGCTCGAGCAGATCAGCGAGGATGTCAACAACCGGCTAAGCCAGTTGCCCGACATCACGACGATCACCACCGATCTCGACAACGACGAAACCCAGGACGAGCTGCGCGTCAGCGTGGATCGGGACCTGGCGGGCAAGTTCGGACTCACGCCCCAGCGCATCGCCGCCATGACCCTTTCCGGTATCAGGGGACAGGAATTGAAACGGTTGAAAACCCTGGACCGGGAGATTCGGGTCTGGGTTCAGTCGGACGAAGCGGACCGGAAGACCGTCCACCAGCTTCGAGACCATACGGTCTTCCTGGACGATGGAACGCAGCTCCCGCTCGCCACCATGGCCAGTTTCGAACAGAGCCCCGCCTTCCGAACGGTCTATCGCCGGGACAGCCAGACCATCCTCATGGTCCGCGCGAACACCACCACAGAGGGCATCGAGACCCTGGGTGACAGAATCAGCGCCAGCCTGGAGGATCTTTCCCTCCCCCGGGGTTACTCTTGGCGGCTCGGGGAGCGTTGGGAGCGATTGCAAGAAGACACCCAGACCATGTTTCTTGCGGCCATGCTGGCCTTGGTCGCGGTGCTTTTGCTGTTGGGATCGCTGTTCGAGTCCTACATCGATCCTCTGATCATCGTCCTGGTTTCCATTCCCTTCGCTTACATAGGGTGCTACTGGATGCTCTACGCGACCGGCACCAATATGTCCGCACTCGCGATGATCGGGGTGGTGATCCTAATCGGAGTGGTCGTGAACAACGCCATCGTCTTCATCGACCACATCAAGAACCTGGAAAAAGAGGGCCGCCTGAAGGGCCGGGAGTTAATTATCCAAGCCGGGCGCGACCGCCTACGGCCGATCCTCATGACGGCGCTCACGACCATGCTCGGCCTGCTGCCCATGGCGATCGGCACCGCCGCGATCGGGAACCAGCCCTACTACCCCATGGGCCGGTCCGTGATGGGCGGATTGATCTTCTCCACCATCGGCGCCATGATCGCGCTGCCCCTGGTCTACAGCGCCTTCGAAGACCTTCGAAACTGGTGGGGCGGCATCGTGGCGCGGATCAGGCGACCGGTCTGACAGGCGCTCGGATTCAAGCTTTCCTTCCGAGCGCTTCCAATCCTTCGACCAGGCGCCGGATCCGTGGTCGCTTGCTGTCCCGGAAGGACGGGTGGGGCGTGAAAATGGACGGCGCGCCGTCCCTCAGCATGGCCAGGTGGGCTTCCGTCCGTGGACGCGGGCCGAACTTGAAGATGATGACCCGCCGTTTCCCCTCCTTGCCGTACACCGCGTGATACAGCCACTGGTTGAAGAAGACGATGTCGCCCGGGTCGGTCTCGACGGCGCAGGCGGGAACCTGCGGCCCCTCGACGCCGTAAGGGCTCGGGTCGCCGCCCAAGTGGGCGTCCTGAAGGGGAAACAGTGTTTTGTGTAGCGGGTCCCGGTGGGAACCGGGGATGACGCGCAACGCGCCGGTGTCCCGCCGCTGGGGATCGAGGTACAGCATGACCTTGGTCCGGGGATAATCGAGATGACGCGCCGACTTGAGGCCGTCGAAGTGCCAGGTGTGGTCGGCCAGCTTCGGGTCGATCCCCCACATGATTTCGGACCCGATCCAGATGACATCCTCGCCCAGAAGTTCGCTGATGGCCAGGTAGACCCGGTCGTCTTCCACTAGCTTCGTCAGGGCCGGCTGCTCCTCGACGATCTCTGACGCCCAGAGGTACGCCGACTCTTCGCCGCCGCGGTCCAGCTTCTCCACACACGCCGTGTCGACTTCACGGACCATGGCCTCCACTTCCTCCCTCGTGAAGGCCTGGCGAACGACCAGGAAGCCGAAGGTCTGGTAATGGGCGATCTGTTCGCGAGACAGCATGAAACGCGCCTTCCTTGATTTTAACGAGCGGCAGAGCCGCGGACCAGAATCACACGATCTTGCTTGGCGACAACATGGCCCTGCCACGATCCGATAGCTTCGCGTATTCCGCTTCGGTCATCTCGATCGTGGACCTGTGGAACCACGGCCTGGAATAGCAGACGACCAGCTCTCCTCGGACGTGGTCCGACCGGTTCGGCGTGCCCCGGTGAAGGGTCCTCGGGTCCTGGACCCAGAAAGTGCCCTTTTTCAGGTTCAGGCGGTGGGCGGGCGGGAAATCTCCCCGAAGCAGCAAGTCATTGTACGTCTTCTCCATGTCCGGGTCAGCCAGATACTGCGTGCCGGGCATGACCTCGAAACTGCCGTTTTCTTCGCTCGTGTCGACTAGAGGAAACTTGACGCCGAAATGGGGGCAGATGGGCAGGCCGACATGGGGCGTAACCAGGTGCATGTCCCGGTGCCAGGGCTGGTATTCGCTGCCCGGAAACGGATTGTTTGAGTGGTAGCAGGTGATATGGAAATCGTCGGTGCCCCAGTATCGTTCGAGAAACGCAAGTACAACAGGGTTTTCATAGATCTCCGGATCGGAGAAGGGCGGTTCCCACGGGATGTGCATGGTGTAGCGGTTGACGAATTGCTGGCGGCCTTTGCCCGTGCGGACCTCACCCCGTTCCGTCGGATGGATCTCGTGCGACTCCCGGGCCTTTAGCCGGTCCAGCCTGGGCAGGAAGGCCTCACGTACGCGGTCGATCTTTTCCGGGGCGACGAGGTCTTCGAAGGCCGTGAATCCGCTGATCTTGAGCTCCGCCACCTTCATGTCGAGATCGTAGCCGCCTGGCGCGATGGTCATGCGTGGCTGCGCGTCAGTCATGAACTGTCGCCTCGTAAGGAATACCGGGATTGTTGGTGAGCGGGTGATTATGATACCGGCGTCACAGGGGAGTGTCAAAGGTAAATGCCTCGGCGTAATCGTATCGGACGCGGCAGGTCGTATCTGAACTTTGTTTACGAGATGTACCGGTACTTTCCGACTAAGTGGTTCAGATCACGATTTGATTGGACGCTATCTAACCATGATCGAATGGGCGACCGTGTTGGACCACAAGACTTGGATGGATACGACAATAAAGGCGGCCCTGATTGGGGGGGCCTTCCTTTTGTACTTGGACTTGAAAGCCTAGATTGTAGACTTGATACGTGAATTGGTAAATAAAATCGACAGAGTGGAAACGAAGGTGGATGAAGTCCGGGGATATCTCAAGCTCAGTGCTTCCTCTCCAGACAACGCGTTTCCCGCCGCAGACCCTGTGAAGTAGCCTTATGTCAGCTACCCGCTGAAGGCCTTTGGTAATCGCTTTGCGCTGGTGATTCTAAGAGTGGGAGTCGTATCGATCGAGGAGATAGCAGCCATCGGGTCAATTTGACGCCGGAATTCGTTCCACCACGAAGGAAGCCACGTCCAGATCCGTCCCGCTGTCGAACCACACCTTGTACTCCGTGTCCCCGTCGCTGAATGTAAACACCGCGACATTGTGGCCGTCCGAGGGAGCGGGTTCGTCTTCCTGGCGGGTCAGCATGATGTCCGGCGGCACGGTCAGCTGGTACAGTGCGATCTCGCCTCGTGCGATGTTGTATTCCCGGCGTACCTCGCGCACCGCGATGATCTCGCGGAGTTCCGGCGGAACCGCGACCCGTTCCACGAATCCGGGCACGTTAAATCCCTCGATCGTTTCGCCCGGCATCCCGTGCAATACCAGTCGGTTGCCCGGCGCGGCGTAGTCCTCCTCCGCGAGGATCTCCTCGATGTCCCCGGGGGGCGGGAAGGCGTCCAGCATCTCGCGGACGAGCGTATCCAGCGGCCCCTCGTAGAAGTCGTACCGGCCGCTCACCGACCCGGCCTTGATGAGCCTGAGGGCCAAGGCCTCGTCCTCCGCCGTCAACTCCGGCTCGCAGGTGTCCCCGTAGGGCGACCATGGCGCGTTGCCCTGGGGCGTCGACCAGTTCGCCACGCGGGACGGAAGATCGACATCCGAATCCCGGTCCACCAGCCGTTCCGAGATATCCTCGCCCCGGTCCATCATCGTCCGCATCCGGTCGATGTACTGCCGAACGCGGGGGAGAAAGTAGTGGACGATCATCTCGGCGAAATCCTCCGGAAGGTAGTCCAGCAGCACCTGCCAGTTTTCGATGGAAATGAGGGCGGTGAAAGTGATCCAGTTGCTCTCGCTGTTGGCATGGCCCGGCACGATCTCGGGCCACCGGGCCGCCCGGTCGTCGTGTGTCTTCAGCCTGAATTGCTCATGGGCGCTGCAGTATCGTGCCATGGCCATCATTGCCCGCTCCGTCTCCCTGGCCATCTGTTCGAAGCGTTCCCTGTCCCCGGCGCGGAAGGCCTTGCGCGCGTCGGCCAGGCGATGGTTGAAGATGCCCGCCAGGTAGGTCCGGCCGAAATCCACCAGGTCGAAGCGGTACATGGGGGAATCCTCCCCGAGTTTAGCGTACTGGGACAGCAGGATCTCGAGCATCTCGTGGAGGACCGGCAGGAACCCGATCAGCCGTTTCACGGACCCGGAGGTGAGACCGGGCAGCAGGGTCCCGTCCCAGTTCCGGTACAATGGACCGTTGTGGGTGCAGGGATCGAAGTAGGCCATGATCGTTTCGGCGAATAGCCGGACGGCGGGCCGGGTGGCTTCCGCCGCCGGTCCGTACCGCCTGCGGTTCCACTGTTCGATGTAACCGGAAGGATCAAGGTCCGCCGGATTCCACGACAGCTCCGCGTAGAGATCCATGGTCATGACGTTCCGGTGGTTGGTTTCCGTAGAGACCATGAAGCCCTGGAGGTTCCGCGCCCGCGGATGATCCGCCAGCGACCGCGCGTTGTCGATCGCCGTCTTGATGTCGCCGTTGGGATTGGTCTCCCGGCCGCACTGGCCGCACATGCCCGTGGACCACGGCAGGCCCCAGTAGTAGTCGCACCGAAGGAAATCGTACATACGGCCGCCATGGTTGAGGAACATGTTGCCGATCACGGGCAGGCCGGCGTCTCTGACCGCCCGTGCCTGGGCGGCCGCCGTGGGATTGTCCGTGCACACCCGTGGACTGAACAGCACCGCGTCCGGATCGCCGTCCCGTATGGCCCGGATCATGCCGTCGACCGACGCGTGGGTTAGTTCCGCGGCCCGTTCCGGGTCGTCCTCCACCCAGGTCTCCTCCGTGGGCAGCCACAGGCTGTAGAGGTGGTCCGTGCCCAGCGCCTCCGCGTAGGATTCCACCACGGCGGTGGTGAACCGCCGGGTCACCGGGTCACGAGGGTCGAGGACGATCTCGGACTCGCCGCACCATTCCAGGGGCGCCACGCTGATCTTTTCGCCGGTCATGGCCTCGTACCCGTCCACGAATTCCTGGAGCTGGCGTCCGTCCGCGTAGGGGGAAAATCCGGGGTTCACCGCGGGCGTGCCCACGTGGAGTTGCATGCGGTACCGGATCCGGATGCCGGCCTCCCGGGCATAGTCGAAGACGCGCCGCAAAAGCGCGATGCGCTCCTTCTGCCAGTCCGTAAGCTCCACCGGGACGCCCAGCCGGTTGGCCGCCAGTGCGCCGATGCCGCAACAGTCCGCGATGTTGCCGCTCTCGAGGATGTTGAATCGTTTTTTGACCAGGTAGTCGACCCACGGTTTGAATTCTTCCCACGTCCACCAGCGCATGCCGCTGTAGGCGTCCTGCATGTTCGCGAAATACATCCGCCACTTGAAGCGGGGCTTGCGACGATCTTCCACTTCGCCGATCGAGACGGTTTCTCTTCGCGGGATCTGCTCGCCTTCTTCGAAGAATCCGCAACCGAGATGTTCTTCGAACAGGCGGTACACGGCGTACAGCGCTGAGTAGGGTCGGCGACCGGCCAGCACCAGGCAGTTGCCGGAACACCTGATGAAGTAGCCATCGTATCCCAGGACGGATTCCGAGAGATCCACGGTGTGTTCGGCGGGGGCCCATCCGATATAGACCCGGCCCGTGGCATCCACCGGACCGGAATGCGATCCATCGGCACCGGACGGCGGTTCTCCACCCGATTCCTGGACTATGGGCAGGCTCACGCCGCCCATTAGTTCTGCGATGCGCTGGAACTCACGGGCGGCACGCCGCTCGGCAGGCCCTGCCGCGGAAGGGGACAGCAGGATCCGGGCCGATGGTTGTCCATTCTCGAACAGGGTGATCATAGGCGCGTCGCCATGGTGTAGTGTCTGCTCATTTGCGGATGTTCATTTGAGGTTGTGATGAGGTTGTGAAGATTTGCGGCAACGGAAAGGCCGGTCACTCAGGCAGGACGGCAACAACAGGTCCGCACACCGCCTTGACCGGAAAGCTCCGCGATGTATCTTCGGAAGACCGGCATGGTCACTTCAACCAATCTACATCATGAACCCAACCGGATTCCAGACTTTCGGGACCCCGCACCTCGCCGTGATGGGTCTGACCCTGGTCCTCGCCGTCGTACTCTCGATGCTGGCGCGAAGAAACCAGGACGGCCGTACGGCCGCCGCCATCGCCTACCTGCTCGCCGCCATACTTTTGGTCAACGATATTACGGCCGGGGGATACCGCCTCCTCCAGTCCGGTCCGGATTACTTCATCCGCAACTACTTGCCGTTACATGTCTGCGGCGTCGCGAACCTGGTCACAGCCGCCACCCTGATCTTCCGCAGCCGGCGAACATACGAGATCGCCTACTTCTGGGGGCTCGTCGGCTCCGCCAACGCCGTGATCACGCCGGGCGCCATTGAGACCGGTTTCCCTTCCTGGCGTTTCTTCCAGTATTTCATCATACATTCAGGAATCGTGGTTGGTGTCTTGTACGCTACCTGGGGCCTGGGCATGAGGCCCACGCTGGGTGGACTCTTCCGCGCCTTCATCATACTGAACGTATTCGCCCTGGCCGTTGGTATCATCAACATGCTCCTAGGGTCGAATTACATGTATCTCTCGAGGCCGCCCTGGGGAACGGTTTCGCCCTTCTTCTTCGCGCCGTGGCCCTGGTACATTCTCATCCTTGACGCCGTGGCGCTTATGATGTTCTTCGTGGTCTATCTGCCGGTGTACCTGACACACCGCCGCAAAGTACGGCAGGCGCTACGGGTCTGACGGCCGAAACCCGGCTAGATGATCCGAAACGTCTCACCACCCTCGGATTCCCAGTCCGTCAGCCGGCGGATCGGTATCGTCCTCAGGCCGACCTGGGCGTTTCCGGTATAAAACACGTATCCCACGTCGTCCTTTACGACCATGCGGGGCCATCCTGTCCAGGTATTGTCGAATCGATCCGCCCCGATGCCCAGTGCCGGCAGCGCCGGATTCCGTGGATAGTAAGACCAATTTTTCAGGTCCGGCGAGCGGGCGAGACCCACCGAATCGCACCACTGCTCCCGCTCGCTCCTCCGCTCCCGTTCGCTGCACTGCTCCCGCGACGTCAAGCCCGGCGGTGTCCACGCGTTGCATCCTTCATACCAGAGATACCACGTGTCGCCGATCCGGTTCAGGGACCGCGGCCGGACGTGCACGGCATCCCAGTCGCCGGTCGATTCGGGACCGAACACCGGGTTGTCTGCGTCCTCGCGCCAGTCCACGAGATTGTCGCTGAAGAGCAGGTAACCCCGGTCTCCGCCAGGCCGGCCTCCCGACGGCTGCGGTGTGTAACCCGCGTAGCACATGATGTACCGGTACTCCGGATGGTCCACACGTAAAAGGTCGAATTCGTGGGCGGCGTCATTGAAATGCCTGTAAACTGGATTTTCGGCATGGGGCGTGAAGGGACCCATCGGGGCGTCGGCCGAGGCGATCATGAATCCGAGCCAGGACGGATACTGCTGGACGGCGTACATGATGACGATACGGCCTTCGGGCGTAACGACCGCGCCGTTCACATAGATATTGTCACCTGGCGCGTCCCTGTGGGACAGGACCGGCACCGGATGCACGCGCCAGTTCACCAGGCCCGCGCTTTCCGCCACGGCGATGGTACGACGGGAGGATCCTTCCTGGTCGCCTTCCATGCCCGCCATGCAGTACATGTAGTGGCGACCGTCGATTTCGATGATCGCGCCCGGTATGATCTGCTTCTCGTAGTGGCTGCCGGCGGGCCCCCGCGCAATGACCGGCTTCGTTCTCTGATCCAGCCAGGGCAGCGTCGTGACCGTGCAGGACTCGAATCCACATCGCCCGCTTCCCGCCAGGGCGAGCGTGTTCTCCCAAGGATCGTACATCCCGGCCCACTCGCCCGACGGGCCCCGGATCCAGCCCGTGTTTCCGTTTACGCGGAACCGGAAGAAGTTGCCCTTCTTCAGCACGCGGACTTCCCATGGAGGCGGACAGCCGCCGGGGTAGTCCTTCAGTACGGTGCGTTCTCCCCCGGTCCACCGGACCACGCGAAAGCCGTGGCTGTCGATATCAAGGGCAACGCCTGTCTGTTCGTCACCGGAAAACCGGATACCCGCCGACGGGAGGGAACCCCCACCAGTAATCCTAGCGTGGAGTTCGTAGTTTCCTGTGATGTGCCGAGTAATCATCGATTGAGTTTCGGCTCTTGTGAGGTACCGATACACTGCGCGGGGAGACGGGAAATACCGATTTCTCTCACCGAAGATAAGTCCTATATTCCGGATAAACCACAACGAAACGGGGAGACCGCCGGACCGGTTTCGAGTGGGCGACAGAGGCTTGCTGGACGAAACACCCCGGTAGTTTGATCAGGAGATGGCGGTCATGGCTGCATACGACAGGTACCCGGGCACGGCCGTCATACTCAACGGAGCGCCCAGATCCGGGAAGTCCAGTATCGCTTCCGCCATCCAGCAGATGTCGGAGGAACCGTGGATGAACCTCGGCGCCGATCGATTCATCGAGATCACACCGCCACGGTTCCGTCCCGGGATCGGACTGCGGCCCGCGGGTATAGCGAACCGGCCAGGAGGCGAAAGACCCGACCTCGAACCGTTGATTCCCGGCATGTACGAAGCGCTTTACGAATCCATCGCCGTTCACCTCCACAAGGGGCTGAACGTGGTAACCGACGTCGCCCATCACGACGATTACGCAACGCTGAACGGTATCCTCTACGACTGCGCAAGACGCCTGGACGGACTGGAAGCGTATTTCGTGGGCGTACGCTGCCCCGTCGACGTCGTGTGGCGCCGCCGCAGGGAAACCTGGCTCAGGGACGAAGATATTCCGGCCGACGCACCCGTACCGGATCTGGTACGGATCTGGGACCGGGAGGTGCATAGACCCGGTATCTACGACCTGGAGGTCGATACAACCGAACTGAGCGCCGAAGCCTGTGCCGACATGATCCTGCGCCATATCCAAACCGGTCCGGAGCCGGGCGCGTTCAGGCGGCTGGCCTTGATGTCCAGGCAGGACTGAACGACTATCCCGGAAATGTAGGAACGCCTGGTATATTTCCATTTGCCGGGAAGGATGCGCCGATGTATTGTTGAAACCATCTTACTTAATGCAGTAAATCGAAAGCGCGTGCATTTTCGGTACCGATATCCGGGAGGTTCAAGTCTACATGGGATGGCGCGTAGCGGACCACATCACGATCTACCGCGAAGCGGGCTGGTACGGCGCCCATCCGAACATCGTCCGGACGCCCGGAGGGGACCTGCTGACGTTGTTTCACCGGTCGCCCGCCACGGGGTTCAGTCATCACAGCCACCCCCTCTTTGACGTCCGGGCGTGTCGATCCGGCGATGAGGGCCAGTCCTGGGGGGCGACCGAGTTGGTGACGGCCTACCCTTATGGAGGCGTGATCGATTTCGGCACCCATGCGCTTTCCAGCGGCGAAATCTTCCTGCACGCCAGCACGGTGGACCTGGCACTTGCCCACGCGCCGGAAGTCTCCAAGCATACCTGGGTTTCCCGTCCGGGCGTGGGTTTCCACGTACGATCGACGGACGATGGGAGGACCTGGTCCCATCCTGAACCGTTTCCGCCGCTCCCGGATGCCGTGAACGGCCATCCCGCCTCGCATACCGGGATCTGCCGAAGCGGTTTGCTGGAGATGCCCGACGGACGCATGCTGCTTCCCGGCAAGGCGACGGACCATCCGGAAGGCAGGCCGCCGTTTTTCGGCATGATGCAATCGTCCGCGGATGGCGGGCATACCTGGACGTACGCCGGGCGCATCGCCGAGGACGACGTCGCCCATTTCAGCGAACCGGCGATCTACCGGACACCGGCCGGCCGGATCATCGTGCTCTTCCGCTGTCACCCGAACCAGCCACCTGGACAGGACGTGCACCTCGTGGAAGTGCACTCGGACGACGGCGGAGAGACCTGGTCCCCCTGGCGGTCGACGACCATGCGGGGATGTCCGGGACACCTGCTCGGGCTGCGGGACGGCCGCATTCTGGCCACGGTGGGCACCCGGTGGGAGGGACAGATGGGCTGCCTGGCGCGGGTCCTCGATCCGGAAGCACGCGACCTGGATACCGCCCCGGATATCGTCGTGCGCGCCGAATCCCTGGAGTCGGACTGCGGATATCCCTGGTCGCTCGAATTGAAAGATGGACGGGTACTGGTCGTTTACTATTATGTGTACGATGACGGAACACGGGGCATTGAAGGATCGGTGCTCGAGGAATACTGAGAAATTTCGACAGAAAGGCAATTAGGGAGCTTCGATGTTTCAACTTGAATCACACCATAAGGATTTCATGGACACCTTCGGGTTTCTGCACTTTCCCGGCCTGCTCGACGACCGAATCGGCGAGATCGCGGAGGCTTTCGATGAACTGCTGAAAAAGAACGGCGGCGACGACCACGAAGGCGTGGAGCGGCTGGCCGTCGTGCCCTTCATCAACCATGACCCGTACCTGTGCACCCTGCTGGACGATCCCCGCATCCACGGCATCGCCGCCGGCCTGCTGGGCGAGCAGTACCAGTATTGGAACAGCGACGGCAACCTTTACGTGGGCGACACGAGGTGGCACTCCGACACCCAGTGGCCCGAACCCATCCGGTTTTTCAAGATGGCCATCTACCTGGACCCCATGACGAAGGAGACGGGCGCGCTCCGGGTCATTCCAGGCAGCCACCGGTTCGGCGAAGGCTACGCGGAAACGGTCCACGAACACCTTTCGGGCAAGAAGGGAGGCTGGGGCGGACTACACGGCAGCGAGGTGCCTGCGGTCGCCGTCGAGACCAGTCCCGGAGACCTCGCCGTATTCAACCATTCCACCAAGCACAGCGCGTGGGGCGGCGGCAAAAGGCGGCGCATGTTCACGATGGTGTTTACCGGACATCATACGGAGGGTCCTGCGCTCGAGTCCTTCAAGACTATTATCCGCCAACACGGCTACACGACGCGGGAGGTATTCGGCAGGGAGGACGGCCCGCTGCTTTCCACGGCCACGCCCGAACGGCTGCGGCACCTGCAGAACCTGATCGCACACATTCCGAAAGCGGCTTGAATTCCGAAAGCGGTCTGACGAAACGGCAACCGCTTAAGATAGTACGGCACCAGAAGGGAAAATCCACCACCATGGCACTTACACAGGATCAGTTTCAGCACTTCGTGGACGAAGGCTATGTCATCGTTGAAGGCGCGCTCACCGATGACGACCTCGATCCCGTCATCGCTGGGATCGAAGCGTTTGTCGATGAAAAGGCCCGCAGCCTCTACGACGAAGGGCTGATTACCGAAATACACGAGGGCGAATCTTTCGAGCGGCGCCTAGCCCTGGTCACCCGGGAAAACACTTCGATCTACGACGACATCGACATCATGAACATGCGGGCCGAAGCGGTATTCCGCTTTCTCGGCAACGACCGGCTGCTCGACCTCGTGGAATCCCTCGTCGGACCCGAACTCACATGCAGTCCCATCCAGCATCTGCGGGCCAAGCTGCCGGAGGGCCTGGTGCGCGGTGAAAACGGGGATGAGGGCGACCCGGCCCGCGGTGGAAACGGAAACGAGAGCGCCGTTGCCGCACGCGAATCAGACCTGGCCGCGCGGGTAAAGGAAAACGTGGCGCCCTGGCACCAGGACGCCCAGGTGCATCACGAAGACGCAGACCCCGTATTCATACTCACAGTCTGGCTGCCCCTGTGCGACACCGACGAGGAGAACGGGTGCCTTCAGATCATCCCCCGGGTGCACCACAAAGGGATGGTGTACTGGAGCGAGGGATTCGGTATCGAAGACGGAAGATTGCCCGAAGGCGAAGTCCTGTCCTTGCCGATGAAGAAGGGCGATGTGCTGCTCATGCACAAGCTGATCCCGCACCGGTCCATCCCCAACCGTTCGGGATCGATCCGGTGGAGCCTCGACCTCCGGTATCAGCAGACCGGCCTGCCCACGGGCCGCTCGTTCTACCCCAATTTCATCGTCAGAAGCCGCCGCCATCCCGAATTCGTGCTCACCGATCACAACACATGGCGCCGCGGCTGGGAGGAGGCCTTGAAGGTCACCGCGCAGCGTCCTCCCCGCAAGAACCGTCCCACCGGGCCAACTCCGATCCGGATGTACGGGTAAGTTCGGCCTGGCCGGCTCCTGCCGGAAAGTACGGCCAGAACCAACCACCCGGTTGTTTACGCTGGATCGTTGGTCCCTCAGGCTTACTGCACTAACTGGTCGATCAATCAGGCCTTCAACTCGAACCGGTAAATCCGGTAGTACCCGACCAGGTTGCTGACCAGGAACGTGGTTTCCATGAGGACGGCGACCGGGCTGCCGGCCAGGTAGTTGTGGATCATCCAGGTCACCGCGCAGGCCATGTAGACCAGACGTATCTTGCGGTCGGATTTCTGAAAGTTTCCGTAGGTCGGCAGCAGCGATCCGAATAGTGCCAGGATATCCAGGGGCCGTTCGTAGGAAAAGAAGAATCCAGCGACGATCAACGCCATGAACACGTACATCAGGCGCCGGTCGGTCGTGAAGGCCGCCGTGAATACGCGCACGCCCATGACGACATACAGGGTTCCTGCGCCGTTTCTGCCGAGGAAGAAGAAGTGGCAGGCGTTCGTCAGCGCCGAGGCGCACAGCCAGAGCAACACGTTGCGCCGTTTTTTGCATTGGAAGGAGACCACGCCGCAGGTGAATGCGACGGCGGCGAGCGCCTGAGACAGGAGGAAGGAATCCATGGGGTGATTCGCCCGGGCGGTTGGTGTCCACGTGCAAAATACAGGCCGCCCGGGCCGGGTCAAGCCGAATCACCGTCCTTCTCTTGACGCGGCGTCGAAAAGGGGATAAGGTACGTTACAACCTTTCCATCGTGACCATCCTGACCATTTTGTCACACGGACGGTCCCTCCATGATCACAACTGCCCGCGCTATTGCGATTCTGGTGATATTCGGCGTGGCCGCCACCGGGATACTGCGCGTCCTCGCCGTCGACCAGCCGTCCCCACGGTACGTCAACTCCGCGGGGGTCGAACTGCCCCTCGACGCGGCGCCGCCCTCGGAGCAGTACGTCCGCACGTTTCAGCTGGACAATACTTACATGGAGTGGTTCCGCACGATCTACAAGGGGACTTACGGCCACCGGATCATCGCGGAACCGCTGATCCGTTTCGACAAGAACTTCGAACTGATCCCCGCGGCGGCGAACAGTTGGGAACCCACTGACGACGGGCTCGGCTGGTATTTCTACCTGCGAGACGACCTGGAGTTCTCCGACGGCAAGCCCCTGACCGCCCACGATTACGTGTTCACCCTGCGGCGGGGCGCTGATCCGGACAACGCCTACGACGTGGAGTGGTACTACCGGCCGATTAAGAACTGGAGCGAGGTCGTGGGCGGAAGGCTTCCCCTCGATTCGCTGGGCGTCCACGCGATCGACGACTACACGCTGCTGGTCGAGACTGACGAACCCTGCGCCTACATGCCGGACCTGATGGTCGACAGCTGGGTCTCTCCGCGCCAGGCGGTGGAGAAGCACGGCGACGCCTGGTCCACGAGCCCGGAGACCTCTATAGCCAGCGGTCCCTTCTACCTCGCGGAGTGGACCAAGGCGGACCGGGTCGTGCTCAAGGCCAACCCACGGTACCACGGCGCCGCGCGGCCCTACCTGGAGACGCTGATCGCCAAGCTCCACAACGCGTCGACGCCGCCGCCTCTGCTCGCCTCCTACGAGGCCGACGAAGTGGACTTCGGCCTCGTGACTAATCACGCCGAACTCGCCCGGATCAAAACCGACCCGCAGCTGAGCCGGGAGCTGCATTCCTACACCGACTTCGCGACTTACTACCTCACGATGGACACGTACAACCCGCCCTTCGACAACCTGAAGGTCCGCCAGGCCTTCAGCCACGCCATCGACCGGGACGCCGTGTGCGCTACCGCGCTCTATGGTTTCGCGATTCCCGCCTATTCCATGCTGCCGCCCGGTTTCCCGGCGGAAGCCACCGAGGCACTGAAACCCGTTCAGCGGTACGACCCCGCCCTGGGACGCAAGCTGCTGGCCGAGGCGGGGTATCCGGACGGCAAGGGGTTCCCGCGAGTGGAGATGTGGGTCCGGCGCGACGTCCGGCCGGTGCACGAAGCGGGGGAGGCGATCCACGCCATGATCAAGCAGAACCTCGGGATCGATCTTGAGGTGCGCAACATGGAGGTCAAGATCTTCATGGACGCGATCAACAGCCACCAGCTTCCCCTGGGACTCGTCCGTTTCGGGGCCGACTTCATCGATCCCAGCAGCCTGATGAACCTCTGGCTTTCCTCCGGACGCCACGCCTGGAAACACGACCGTTTCGACCAGCTGGTGGTCCGGGCCGGCGGAGTCGTCGGCGACTACCAGACGCGGATGGACGTGTACCGGCAGGCCGAACGCATCCTGGTGGAGGAAGTAGGCGGCCTCTTCGTCTGGTACCCGACGATGAACCAGATATGGAAGCAGGACATCAGAGGGGACGCACTCGAACCGAACCGGCGCGGCTTCCGTTCCTGGCGGGGTGAGCAGATCGGGAACACGGCCTTCACGATCTATATCGCCGAAGACGGGGAGCAGGACGCCGAGCCAAAGGGATTCTGGGAAAGGGTGCTGGGGGGTGGGAGTTAGGTGCGAGTCGAGATATCAGACGATGTCCAGCATCTTGTTAACGTAGTCTTTTCCCGCCACATCTGATCTTCTTCTGACCATTCCACTATTTTCACATATCGAGCACTCGTCTTCATTTCTGTGATTCCTTAATTGCTACGCGAATGGCCTGTTCCTGGTAGTTTCTGGCATCGTCACCGAGGTGCAAGGAAGGTATTGGGGAAGAATCTGCCAAGCGGGATACAGGATATCACTTTTCCCCGAACAAAACACAGATACGCGGTGTTATAGTACTGAAGCCGGCGACGAATTAAGGAGTGCAGCAATCCATATGAGTGCAGTAAACGAAAAATGTATCGCGCTGGAAATCCATCGCGGCAACAGGGAGGCGGTGGCGGACCTGGTGGCGGCGTACAAGGACAGACTCTTTACCTATGCCTTCCATATGCTCGGTGGTTCGGACGACGCCCTCGACGTTACGCAGGAAGCCTTCGTCAAGGCCTATGTCACGCTCACCGGAAAGTACGACGCGGAGCGGTGCATGACGCTCGAAATACGTCCCTGGCTATACCGGATCGTGCGGAACCTGACTTTGAACCGGCTGAGGTCGCGCAAACGCATGGCAGACGCAATGGAGAAGATGAAGGGAGAAGTCCAGTCCTTCGTCCCCCGGAACGACATGGCAAGGTCGATCCGGTCGGCGCTCGACAAACTGGGCAGAGAGAGCCGTGAACTGATCATCCTGCGATTCATCGAGCAATACTCCTACGCGGAAATCGCGACGGTCACCGGCTCATCGGAATCGGCGCTGCGGGGCAAAGTGTACCGGGCACTGCGCAGACTTCGCAAAATCATGGAGGACGACCCCAGTGGATTGTAACGAATCGAGAAAGAACCTGAACCAAATCAGAACAGGCGAGGCGGACGAGGAAGCGAGCCGGTCCGCGGCGGAACAACTGGCAGCGTGTGCCGATAGCCGCGAAGAAGCCGCTTTCATGAAAAGTATAGCCGCGGCATGTCCCAAACTGAAAATGACCGCCCCGGCTGGGATCGAGGAGGAAGTGATGATCAGGATAGCAGACAGATATGATGTCATCAATACGGATTTCGGGCCGGCGCATGTGGGCTTCACGCCCAGGGGCATTTCGGCGGTAAAACTCGACGTGGAGGAGGACGGCGCTTTCGAGTCCTACTACGAAGAAAGGCTGGGGCGGGCCACGGTCAGAGGTTCGCTGCCTGAAGCGTTTGCAGAAGCAGTCAGGCGGGCCATAAAAGGAGAGAAGATCGCCAAGCCGCCGGTCACCCTCGAGGGGTTGACCGAATTTGAAAAGACGGTCCTCGAGCATCTGGCGAGGATCCCGTCGGGCGAGGTCCGGCCCTATGCCTGGCTGGCCCGGGAAGTGGGCAGACCCAGGGCGATCCGTGCCGTCGGAACCGTAATGGCCCGCAATCCCGTGCCCTTCCTGATGCCCTGCCACAGGCTCGTACCCTCGACCGGGGGCGTGGGGAACTATTACTACGGACCGGAAATGAAATGGATCCTGCTGGAGCGGGAGGGGATCGCCAGAAAAGACCTCGCGGGCTGGAAGCAGCGCGGCGTGCGCTTCATCGGCAGCCGCACGACCGGCATCTACTGTTATCCGACTTGCCGAAATGCACGGCGGATACAGCAGCAGCACCGCATGGAATTCAGCAGTCCCGACGAGGCGGCGGAAAACGGGTACCGCCCGTGTAAATACTGCAGGCCGCTGTCGCTGTAGTTTCCACCCTTGGATCAATGTTGGTGCTGTAGAGACAATGTAGATACTAGCGATTGCGTGGAGGAATCTGGTCGCCTGACGGCTTGGGTATGGGTCTCCAGTAACCCGAGGGATCGCCGCCACGGCAGATTACGGCGCGGTGGTACTCCGGGTATCGGCCCCGGACGTCCGGCGGCAGGTACCGGATCGTCAGGCCGCAACGGCGGCGGTCGGATACGTTCGGGTCGGATCCGTGCAGCAACAGGTCGGTGTGCATGGAAATCTGGCCCGCCTTCATGACGAAGGGCACGGGGTCGCCGCCCCACCTGAGCGGGTCGTGGACGGTCTGTCCCAGCACGTTCTTCTCGGCTTTCGTGCTGTTCTCGAATGGAATCTGACCGTGGAGGTGGGAACCGGGGATGACCGTCATGGGCCCGTTTTCCTCGTCCACGTCGTCGATGGCCAGCCAGATCGTCACCACCTTGCTCGGGGTCAGGGGCCAGTAGGACGCGTCCTGATGCCAGCTCACCCGCTGCACGTCGCCCGGCATCTTGCAGAAATAGTGGGTCATCTCGCAGATCAGCGTTTCCCCGACCAGGTCTTCCGCGTAGTCAAGGATCCGCTTGTTCATGGCCAGGTTGTAGATACCTTCGCAGTGCCGCTGCCAGCCGTTGATCGAGTAGCTGTTGTACCCTTCCCGCTCGCCGCGGGCCATCAGGTCTTCGAAATACAGACGGTTCTCCTCGGCCTCCTGCGGCGTAAAGACGTCCAGGGGGCAGAGATAGCCGTTTGCGTTGAAAAAGTCGACCTGTTCGCGAGAAAGCGTTTTGGGATGTTCGGTACTTGCCGGGAAAAAACGCAGTTCCCGCTTCATTTCGGGCAGGGCATCGGTGATGGGCATGTTCAGTCCCCATTTGGAAGATCGAATAATGGATCGCAGAGAGGCAAACCGGTCAGGAGAATCTCCGCAGTGAATATACCGGCACAAATCCCTTGAGACAACCCTTTGCATGGCTTAAATAACCATGTATGGACGACAAAACACAGAAGGCGCTCCTTTCGCTCGACCTTGCTCCGGGCGCGTCTATCGACGACGTGAAGAAATCGTACCGTGAACTGGCGCTGATCTGGCATCCCGACAAGGTGCCCGACCGGGTGAAAGACCGCGCCACGATGAAGTTCACGGAGATCAACGAGGCCTACCAGTGGCTCGTCCGGCATGCGGAAAAACTGCGAATGCCCTCGTCTTCCGGCCCATCATCCCACCAGCAATCACCGCCTGGTTATCGCACTTCTTCGCAGACGCGTCAATCCCAGTCGGAGCGTCCCCGGACGGAGTATACCCGGACCGGTGCTTCCGGCCGTACGGGATACGGTGCGTCCGGTCGTACGGGATACGGGACATCCGGTCGAAAGGGGACCGGGACATCCGCTGATCCGGCCGTTCAGCGTGTACGGGAGGGCGCCCGTGGTATCTGGACCGATGCCAGGGCCGGTCTATACATCTACCCCGATATCGACGCCGACCGGGCGGCCAACTTCATCGTTTCTCTGCAACAAAACGCCCGCTTCAGCGGTGTGGCCTCGACGGTGAATGACCTATTGGTATTCTACGACATCGACGGGTCCGGCGAGGAAGGCATGGCCATCACCCGTTCCAACCACCTGGTCAACAACAACACCTCGACGCTATACGACATCGGCGACCTGGTGGAAGTCCGTCTGAAAGAGGGATTCTTCTTCTGGAGCGAAATATTAGTGCGAAGAAATGGAACGCGTCAGTTCGAACTGGCGGGTTACGCGGAAAAAGCGCCGGGTAGGGCGCTGGTGGGGATCCTGAGGAACCTGGTCGATGAGAATCGTGCTGGATAAGGGTTGCGCCGGTGGGTTGATTCGCCCCCTTGTATCCAGCCGTTACTCGGCATACATCTCGCTGATGATGCGCCGCAGCTGTGCCGCGTTGTCAACGGAGAGACTGTCGATGCGTTGCCCCAGACGCTGTTTGCTGATGGTGCGAATCTGATCGACAGCAATCTCGGCGTCCTGCCCCGCGCACCGCACCTGCAGTCGGCCCCGCCAGCGCGGATGCAGTCTGGAGGTGAGGGGGCAGACGACCACGGTTTCAAGGTGCCGGTTCATCTCATCGCGACTGACGATAACCACCGGTCTGACCTTGTGAATCTCAGCGCCCGTGGTGGGATTCAGATCGGCAATGTACACGGCATAACGTCGAGGAAATGAGGCCATCAGTCCACGCCATCAGCTATAGTAGCGTCAAAATCGCTCCAGTCCTCCGACTCTTCGGCCATGGCGCGGGAAGTCTCCTCCCAGGACAGATTATGGGTCTCCTTGCCCCGCAGGACGACGCCCTCCTCCATCTCTTCCAGTGTCAGGCGGTCACTCCATCCGTACTTGTCCAGCAGTGTCTTGGGAAGGCGGATGCCTCTGGAGTTCCCGATCGGAATCAGTTTGACTTCCCTGATGCAAGACGATTTGTTCATGCGCTTCACCTCCGTTGAGTGGGCTTAATACGTAATTATAGTAATTACATATCCTGGTCGTGTCAAGTTTTACAGCACGTATCGCAACCCATATCCAAAATGCGCCGGATTTGACTCCCGGCTGCCGTGGCAGGTGTCCATTATGTTAGCGGTGTCTTCGTGGGATAGTTCGCGGCGCTACCTAGTACAGAAATTGCTGCACCCGGGCGAATTTGGCGTTAAGCATTGAAGGAACGCCCCACTCACACCGGCCACTGCTCCTTCCGATACCCCATGTCCCAGAACATCCACTCGTACCGACTGGTCGTGATGTAATGGTTCAGCATGGCTTCCCGGTCCTCATCCGGAAGCCCCTCGGAGATGCGGTTCGTGATCTCAAGGACGGCCACGACGCACTCGGCAAACTGCTCGCCGGCGTAGGTATCGATCCACTGCTGGTACATGGGATCAGGCGATCCCTTCTCCGCCAGCGCCTTGCCCACCTCCCAGTAGATCCAGTAGCACGGCAGCACGACGGCCACGACCTCGTGGTAGGGACGGCCATAGGCCACCGACAGCAGGTAGCTCGTATACGCCTGGCACACGGGCGCCTTGGGAGTCGCCCAAACCTGGTCCGCCGATAGGCCGAAGACGTCGAAGAAGTGCTCCTGCATGGCCCGCTCTTCAACTAGGCAGCCTTTGGCATGCTCGTTAAAGAGAATGATACTGTCCTCGTCCGGCGCCTTGGCGGCGGCCAGACTCAGGGCCCGGGCATAGTCCTTGAGATACAGCGCGTCCTGGACGGTGTAGAACTCGAAAGCTGATCGGTCGAGGTCGCCGGAGGTGAGTCCCTTGATGAAGGGATGGGCGAGGATCGCGTCGTAGATCGATGCCGTCTCGGACCACATAAGATCGGTTATGACGCCTGTCGCCGATGCGGTCGTCATCTAAACACTCCCTGGTTACTTACCTCACGGGGAACAATCGCAACCTTCTGAATCGTATTCTGATATTTGATCTTACAATCAGTCT
>JAJECR010000082.1 GCA_022821935.1 Candidatus Latescibacterota bacterium | reverse complement strand
ACATCCGGACCGATGAGGATGACTCGCTGATCATAACGCGGGGACTCGACGGATGTCTTTTTGTCTATCCGATTGACGAATGGGAACAGATCGATACCCGCCTGCGCGAACTGCCTGTCACCAGGCAGAACACGCGGATCTTCATCAGGATGCTCTCGTCGGAGGCGGTGGCCGTCTCCATGGACAAGCAGGGGCGTATCGCCCTGCCCCGGCAACTGATCGAACGCGCCGGCATCGAAACGGAAGTAAAGATCGTCGGAACGCTCGACCACTTTGAGTTGTGGAGTCCCGAGGAGTACGACAAAGTGATGAACGAATCGGGGCACACGTACGAAGAGATCGCGGAATCCCTGTTCGTCTGATACTTCCCACCCATGTGGCCGTTCGGCCGTGGAATGATCATGGGGCTGGCAGATACGTACATACATGTTCCGGTACTTACGGAGAAGGTAGCTGAAATGCTCGTTTGGAACAGGTCAGGCATCTACGTAGACGGTACCATTGGGGGCGGCGGCCATGCGCGCGCCATCCTGGACCGGCTTGACGAATCCGGACGGCTGATCGGCATGGATCGGGATCACGAAGCGGTCAGCGTATCCCGCGCGAGAATCGCGGGCGACGGCACACAGCGGGTGAAGGTCATGCATCGCGAGTTTACGGAACTGGAATCCGTCCTTGAAACGGAACACATCCCCCGGGTAGACGGCGTGTTGCTGGACCTGGGCGTGTCATCCTACCAGATCGATACGCCTGGCCGGGGTTTTTCATTCCAGGCTGAAGGTCCGCTCGACATGCGCATGGATAAGGACAAGGCGTTTACCGCGGCCGATATCGTCAACGGAAGTTCCCGGGATGAAATCGAGCGGATCATACGGGAATACGGCGAGGAACGGCAAGCGCGCAGCGTAGCGAACGCGATCGTCCGTACTCGCGCGAAGGCGCCGCTGGCCTCAACCGCCAGGCTGGCCGATACGATCAGGTCCGCGGTCCGCCGCCGGTGGGCGGTCAAGTCCTGTGCCCGGGTGTTCCAGGCATTGCGCATTGCCGTCAACCAGGAACTGGAGAAACTGAAAATGGCGTTGGATACCATGCTTCCCCTGTTGAGTCACAGGGGTCGTTTCGGTGTCCTGTCCTATCATTCATTAGAGGATCGCATGGTCAAGCGGACGTTCGAAACCTGGGCTTCGGATTGCATTTGTCCTCCGGGCCTTCCGCAATGCGTGTGCCGGCACAAGCGTGTCGCCACGCTGCTCACGAAACGGCCCGTCGTGGCGTCACGGGAAGAGGTCGCGAATAACCCAAGGGCACGGAGCGCCAGGTTTCGAATGATTGAACGCTTGCCGGACGCCCAGCTCATAAACTGAATTCCGTACCACATCACTCGACCGGAGATGCACTTCATGAAATCCGCTTCAAGATTCCGCAGCGATCACGCTTACATGAGACAGTTGATCAACTGGATCGGTACGATCGCGCTCGCAACATCCCTGAGCATGTGCTACATCTGGCACCAGGTGGAAACCAGGGAACTGATGCGGGAGATCCTCCAGCTGAAGCACCAGAAGGAAGCCTTGAAAAAGGAAAGCGCTTACCTGCAGGTGCGCATCGTTCGACTTGCGGAACAGCTCAGGAATGAAACCATGGCCATGAACCGTTTCGAACTGGACCATGCGGCAGTCGGTCAGGTCGTGGTCATGGACGCGTTAGGCACGGTAGACGCACCAATGGCTATGGTCCCTACCGGACCGGATGTAAGGGCAATCGCGGGGAAACCGACGGATGACGCGTTGATCCTGGCCTCTTATCCGACGGCTCGAGTGGATACTCGATGAGGAACACCCGATATGGTCGCGAAATCCTGTATACGCAGACTGACGCTTCTGGTCGCGGTCGGTGCGGTGCTGTGTGCGGGTCTCGGGATACGTATCGCACTGATTCAGATTCGCGACGGCGAGACGTACAAGCAGCGGGCGCGTGACCAGCAGCACCGGGTCGTCACCATTGATCCCCGCCGGGGCCGCATCTTTGATCGCAACCGTAATGCCCTGGCGCTGAGCGTCGAGTTCGACTCCTATGGCATACAGGATCTTGACTGGACCCGGTTCAGTACCTCCGACATCGGAAACCTTGCTGTTCAATTCTCCCAGATCACGGGAGAAGGCCCCCAGCATATCGTCGACCGGATATCCGGAACCTCAGACTTCAGGTACCTGGCACGCTGGGTGAGTCCCGAATCCAGCGAGCGGATAAGAAGCCTCTCCACCTATCCCCTGTTCGAATCCTATATCCGCATGGAAAAGGAAGCCAGGCGGGTCTATCCCTACCGCGCCGCCGCCGGCCAGGTGCTGGGTTTCAGCGTGGACGGCGACGGTCAGGCCGGCTTCGAATTGGAACATAATCAGCTGCTGTCCGGTATAGAAGGATACAGCGTGGTCCAGATAGACGCCCAGAGAAGGGCTTATTCCTGGCTGGACTCCTACCAGAAGCCGGCGCAGAACGGCGCGGATGTCGTGCTGACGATCGATATAGCGGCCCAGGTGGCCGCGGAAGAGGTGCTGGAAGAGACGATTGCATGGCACGAAGCCCTCGGGGGCATGGTGATCATGATGGATCCGGACAACGGCGACATACTGGCCATGGCCAGTGCGCCGGACTTCGATCCGAACACGCCGGGCCGTTTCCCTTTCGAATCACAGAAGATCCGTCCGGTGGTGGATATATATGAACCCGGTTCGACTTTCAAGATTGTCGCCGCGACCGCGGCTTTAGAGACCGGCGCGTTCTCGCTGGAAGACCGGATCGATACCAGTGGAGGCCGGATCGAGCTGGGTTCCCAGTCTATCTCGGACCACGAGGTTTTCGACGAGTTGAGCGTGCGGGAAGTCATCGAGCATTCCAGTAACGTGGGTACCGTGAAAAT
>JAJECR010000154.1 GCA_022821935.1 Candidatus Latescibacterota bacterium | reverse complement strand
CCTGACCGTAACATCGAGGGTATATACACCTTCTGGAAAGGTCATGTAGTCCAGCGCGATCACGTCCAAGCCGTCGGTACCCGTAATCCGCCGGTTCTCTTTGGGCGGGAGGGGAAAAGTCATTTCAGTGGCATGACTGGTTACCGCGGGGTAGACGTCGTACGCGGCCTCTTTTCCGGTCGAATCCGGGGCCAGGTTGTATATCTCGAAATAGAGAAACATGTTACGGGGCTTGTAACTGCCGTCATCGGGCATCTCGGCCCATTTCTCGAATATCCGAAGGGGGTTTGGCAGGACCAGCAGGCCGTTCTTCGTGAAACGGTTACTCTCGTCGGCCCTTTGGATGAGCGTCGAGAACTGCAGATTGCTCACGGAAAGTTCAGGTGAATGAAGCGGCTGGGCGATAAAGGGTTTGATCGCTTCGCCATAGCGCCCGGAGTTCAGGTCGGTCACGAGTACCTTCGCGCTGTACGTTCCGGCGCTGACTCCCGCGGCGATCTGTTCCAGGACCACCCTTTCCTCGCCTCTGCGGGTAACGACGACGGGCCGGTCCGTCTGGTATTCCCGCTTCTGGACGGTTTGAAATACGATATCTTCTTGGTCGTCGGTGATGGACAAGTCGATCGAGAAGGTGGCGACGTAGACCCTGTCCTCTTTTTGTTCGAGGGTAAACTCGCTGGGACGGCACAGGAAATAGAACTCCAGGTAGGTCTGTTCCTCCGGTCCTCTGAACCCGCTGACGTCCACTGCGAAATCAATCTCGCCGGTACTGTTGGCGGGTAACAGGAAGGGGTCGCCGCCGGCATTGGCGGAATCTGCGTCTGTCGAGGTCGTTTCCTGTACCTGGGCTAAAGCGGACCCGGCGTAAAGCAGGCAAACAAGACCGACGAGACGGCAGTAGAATCTAAACACTTAGAAATCTCTCCCGGTTTGAGGTCGCACCGGATGCTGAATAGCGCGGGAACCCGGCAAGTCCCTTTACGTACCGGTCACCGGATATCGATTGACTTGCGGATGTGAAATACTGATCTATGGTAACCTGATCCGGCTTTCGCGCGCCCGACATTAAAGTCTTGTATAGTTCTGATATCCGAAATTATGCGGACCACGCGCGAACGGATCACGCACGATGGTGTTCTGAATCGTAATCTAAGGTTTTATTTACAGTCGGGCAACTGATTTGTCTGGCTGGCCGGATTCCTCCGGCCGATTGCGTACAGGAGGATCCCATGTTGCGGCTTTGGTCGGATCGAGCCATGCCTCCGGTGATTCGTTCGGAGTTTGATCATCGCGTACTTGTGAACGGCTCGGCGGAAGAGTCGCCCGAAGACCCGCTTCGCGACCTGCCCGGCGCGCATGCGGTCGTCGCGGGCGCGCGGAGAACATACGACGGTGAACTGATGGACAGGTATCCGGAAATAAAGGCCATATGCCGGACAGGCATCGGGATCGACAACATCGTCGTGCCGGATGCCACGGAAAGAGGTATCGCGGTCTGCCATACGCCGGACGGCCCGACCCTGTCCACGGCCGAAACCGCCATCGCCCTGATCCTGGCCACGGTTAAGCATATCAAGCGTGTTTCCAGGGAATTTGCGGAACAGCCCGGGAGAGATTACCTGTCCGGCTATCAGGGAATTGAGGTCTTTGGGCGGACACTGGGACTGATCGGACTCGGCCGCATTGGTA
This sequence comes from Candidatus Latescibacterota bacterium, assembly GCA_022821935.1. Taxonomy (GTDB): domain Bacteria; phylum JAAXHH01; class JAAXHH01; order JAAXHH01; family JAAXHH01; genus JAAXHH01. Next base: position 2,279 of record JAJECR010000154.1, on the reverse strand, counting down.
GCCGGGTGGCCCGGTTGGCCGCCGCCCTCGGCATGCGCGTGGTGGCCTACGATCCCTACATCGAGGACGAACGGGCGGTGGAGTTGGGCATTGAACGGGCAGACCGCATCGAGGCCGTGCTTGCGGAGTCAGATGTCGTCTCGGTACACGCTCCGCTGACGGAAGAAACCCGCCGCCTTATGAACGGTAACCGCTTCGCCCAGATGAAGCAAGGCGCGTTCTTCGTCAACGTGTCGCGGGGCGGGCTGGTGGACGAGAAGGCGCTTTGCGACGCGCTCGACCGGGGAAGTCTCGCCGGAGCGGGCCTGGACGTCTTCGATCCCGAACCGCCACCGGCGGACAACCCGCTGCTCCAGCGCGACGACGTGATCGTTACGCCCCATATAGCCGGCGTGACCGTCGAGAGCAGGGAACGCATGTGGAGGATGGCGGTATCGATGGCCCTTCAGGTCTGGAACGGCGAAGAGCCGGACCATGTCGTCAATCCGGACGCCCTGTCCGGGTGAGCCCTGGCGTCGTGCTCGGAGCCCTGTGGTCCATACATCACATACGCGGACGTTACCGGGAGCGTCATGCGCGGCGGTCGGGCGTCTTGCGCGACCGTTACCTGAATACCTGAACGTCGGCCGCCCGCGGCGTATCCACGCCGTGCTTCATGCGCATGATTTCCTTCTGGCGTTCCGTGAGCAGGCCGTGCCACTCGACGGGAAACCGTTCGTGGGGATCGTACTGGAACATGAGCATGCGCTTGCGGTAGTGGGCGAATAGCGCGTGCCGGTTCGCTTTGCCGCGGTTGGCCCCGCCCGCGTGCCAGCACTGGCCGTTGAAGACGAGGACGCTCCCCGCGGGCGCGGAAGGCTGTACGAAGTACTTCACTTCGACGCCCTGGGGAGGATGGCCAAGCCCGCTCTTATGGGTACCGGGCACGACCCGCGTGCCGCCGTTCTCCGGCGAGAATCCGTCCAGCATCCACACGGTGTTCATCATGACCGGCGAGGCCATGTTGAGCATTTCCGGCGGTATGTCGCTGTGAAATCCCTGGTCGCCGTCCCCGGGGCGTACGATGCGGCTGTTCAGGCTGCCCAGGATGAGCGACTTCTCGAGGTAATGCTCCAGGATGGGCAGAATACGGGGGTGGTCGATGACCGGGAAGAAGATGGGATCAAGGGTCGGCAGATTGCTCACGTGCCTGCAGGAGCCTTCGCCTCCGCGCTCTTCGCCCACCTTGTCGTTCAGACGGATCAGCGCGCTGCGCATGGATTCGACCTGGTCGGCTGACAGGACGCGCTCCACGACCGTAAAACCGTACACGTCCAGTTCGTAGAAGGCGTTCTCGAGTTCGGTCATCGTTTACTCCAGGAAATCGCCGGGGATTCTTGTGCCTTCGTACTGGGCATCCGCGGGGCGGTTCAGGATGGGTTCGGGCACTTCGCCGGACCAGTAGTCCGGCACGGTCAGCGGACGGTTGTGCCAGCCCAGGAGCAGGGTCCGCCGCCGGTCGCTGTTGTTGCCGCGGGCTGCGTGCAGGACCCGTGCTTCTCCGATGACCAGGTCGCCGGCTTTCATGGGCAGATCGACGGCATCAGGGTGATCGCCGAACATGTGCGGATCTTCCAGGTCGGCGAAGTAGGCAGTCTTCTGGTGGGCGACCTCCACCTGTTCGTGCAGGGGAATGCGCCTGCGATGCGTGCCGGGTATGACGCGGAAACAACCGTTCTCGAAATCGGTGTCGACGAGATAGTAGGAAAGAAAGATGGTTTGCGGCCAGGGCGCCATGCTGATCGGGTCGTTCCACGCCATCCAGTCCTGGTGCCAGTAGAGCGGCGGACCGCCGGCCGGCTTGCTCAGGATGATGACGATCCCTGAAGGAGTGAAATCCGTCAGTCCCATGGCTTCGAGGATATCGCGGGCGCCGGGCCAGTCGAGCAGGTTGCCCATCACCTCGTTGTCCCCGGCGGTCACGTGCAGATCGGATCCCTGGTATTGCCATTCGGGCGGGTGATCCACGGAGTCGAGAAGCCGGTCCGACTCCTCGCGCAGCGTCCCCAGGAAATCCTCGCTCAAAACGCCCTCGATGTGACAGTATCCGTCACGGATCAACTGATCCCGCTTACGCGCGCCTTCTTCCTTTGTCATGTTCCGGCTCCTTGCCGCGGATCAGGCCCCTGCCGGCGTTCGAGGGGGTTTGTTCGACGCTCAACCCATCGGTTCATCTATTTGTTGCCGCGGGACAAACCGTTGTCCACCAGGTAGTTGTAGCTCTTCCTCACCGCTTCGAC
>JAJECR010000133.1 GCA_022821935.1 Candidatus Latescibacterota bacterium | reverse complement strand
GGATGCCGTCGTCGCGCGGAAGCTCCGGTTCCCGGAAGTGATCAGTATCGAGTCGTCGAGTTTCTGCAACGCCGACTGCATCATGTGCCCGAGGGAGCTGCTGAGCCGGAAGAAGGGCAACATGTCCATGGACCTGTACCGTAAGATCATCGACGAGTGCGCGGAGCATGCCCGGTACATCAGGCTCATACAGCCCTTCATGTTCGGGGAGTCCTTCATCAACAGGCAACTGGTCGAGATGATTGCGTATACGAAAAGTCGGCTTCCCCGCGTGCCGGTCAGCGTGAGCACAAACGGTTCCCTGATCAATCCTCAGAAGGCACAGGAACTCATCGACTGTAAGCTGGACAAGATCAACATCGATATCGACGGGGCGACGGCGGAGACCTTTGAAGCGGTGCGCGTCGGACTCGACTACAAACAGGTGGTGGAGAACGCGCGGTACCTGATGGAACTGAAACGGTCCGCCGGCAGCCGGACGCCCGAGATCACGGTGACCATCATCAACATGGAAGAGACCCATCACGAGGTCCAGGCCTTCAAGGACCTCTGGACGCCCATCGCCGACAACGTGGTGGTGCAGAGCTATACCACCTGGACGGGCAGCGTGGAAGACAAGAACGTGGGCGACCAGGCCTCGGCATCGGCAACCGGCGGTTTCACCTTTCCCTGCAAGCATCCCTGGGAGGAGTTCGTCATCGCCAACGACGGCCGCGTATCCATCTGCTGTCTCGATTTCGACTTCAAGGTAGAGGTGGGCGACGTTTCGAAGCAATCGATCAGGGAAGTCTGGAACGGCGCTCCGATCCAGGAAATCCGCCAGAAGATGATCGAGAACCGGTACGACGAACTCGAAATCTGCAGCCAGTGCAACAATTACATCTTTCAGACCGAATGCGCCTGGCACCAGGTGTGGAAGTGATGCCGGCGGTCCCTGTCCCCACGGAACCGCCTGGATCGTGTGGTCCGCCTGGTTTGACTGTGCCGCCTGCGCCGCTTGTGCCGCACAGATATCCGCAATCTTCCTCCGTCTGATCTTCCGGTGTCAAAAGGGAATGCCCATGGCCGGCCCGGCGCCTACGCGCATTCTGCAAGTGTGTTCCTCCCTGGCCTGGGGCGGCACGGAAATGCACGTGCCGATCCTGTCCGGAAAACTCCGGGACCGCGGCCATGACGTGCGTCTCGTGCTCCATCCGAAGGGATCGATCGTCCGGGAAGCGCGGGAACGGGATATCCCAGCCGAAACCATACGTACAGGCGGTTATGTGAATCCCGCTTCGACCTGGGCGCTACAGCGATGCATACGGCGCTTCCGGCCCGGCGTCATCCATCTGCACCTGTCCCGCGACCTGTGGCAGGCCGTGCCCGCGGCGCTGCTGGCGGGATTCGACGGACCGATCCTCCTCACCAAGCACGTCGGTTCCTATGTGAAGAAGAAAGACCCGCTGCACCGATGGCTGTACCGCCGCGTCTCCCGTATCATCACGGTGTCGGAGACCCTGAACAGGAACGTGCGGGAGACCTGTCCCATCCCGCCGGACCGCGTGGTGACCGTGCATCCGGCCCTGGATATGGACCGGTTCGATCCGGACCGTTACGACAGGGAGGACACGAGAAGATCGCTCGGTATTCCGGCCGGGGCCATCGTGGCCGGTACCGTGGGGCGCGTATCTCCGGGAAAGGGCTATGAGGAATTCCTGCGGGCCGCCCGGTTGCTGCGGGACCGCCATCCGGATAGACTCCTTCGGTTCCTGGTCGTGGGTTCGGCCAGCTACGGAGAGGAAGCGTACCATGAGCGCATCGTTCAATACGCCCGGGAACTGGATCTCGCCGAAACCGTGCACTTCACGGGTTTCAGAAGGGATATTCCCGCCTTGCTGAACGCCATGGACGTTTTTATATTTCCCTCCAGAGCGGAGGGATTCGGCGCGACCGTCATCGAGGCGATGGCCATGGGCGTGGCCTGTGTGTCGACCCGGTCCGACGGGACGCTGGACACGGTGGCGGATGGAGAGACGAGCCTGGTCTTCCAGGGAGGCGACGCGGAAGGGCTCGCGAGGTCGGTCGAATCGCTGCTGACGGACGCGCGTCTGCGCGCGCGTATCGCGGAAACCGGTTACAGGCAGGCCAGGGAACGCTTCAATCTCGATGCCATGGCCGACCGGGTGGAATCCCTCTACGCCGCTTTAATGGCGCATCCCGCCTGATCTCTATCACGGCCCCTACATGAACCTGTACCTCCGCATACTGTCCTATGTGAAGCCCTACTGGTACTTCATGGCCGGCGCCATGGTCTGCATGGCCTGCTTCGCGGTCACCAGCAGCGCTACAGTCTGGGTGGCGCTCCCCTTCCTGCAGACCCTGTTCGGCCAGGAGACGGTGCAGACCGACGGGACCGCGCCGACCACGCCGACCGCGCCGACCGGGCAGACCGGGCAGTTCGACCTGGCGCAGGATTCGGCGAACCGGCTTGAACAGCGGACGGGGATGACGGGGCTGCGGGAGTCGTTGAAGGAACGCACCAGCGACCTGATCAGCCGGCCGACCCGGCAGGCGACCCTCGAACGCCTCTGCCTGATCATCCTTTTCATCCTCCTGTTGAAGAATATCAGTAGCTACCTGCAGGCGTACCTGATGGCCTTCGCCGAGAACGGCGTCATAAAGGACCTCAGGAACCACCTTTACATCCACCTGCACCGTCTTTCCCTGTCCTTTTTCCACCGGGAGCGCACGGGGGAACTCATCTCCCGCGTGTCCTACGACGTCATGAAGATCAACGGGACGATCTCCGCCGCATTCGGCACGCTGATCAAGGAACCCATGCTGGTGGCGGTCTATCTCGCGATCCTCCTGATCCTGAGCTGGCAGCTGACGCTGGTCTCCCTGGTGCTGCTGCCCTTCAGCGTCCTCGTCATAACCACGGTGGGCAGACGGTTGCGCCGGAGCAGTACGGCCTCCCAGGAAGCCATGGCCGATCTGACCTCGACGCTGCAGGAGACCGTGGCCGGCGTTCGGGTGGTCAAGGCCTTCAACATGGAGTCCTTCGAA
>JAJECR010000108.1 GCA_022821935.1 Candidatus Latescibacterota bacterium | reverse complement strand
ATGACCGCAACCATTGAAAATGCCCTTACGAACTCCGCGATCGTTCCGGTCCAGGTACTGCTGGAGCAATACGCCATTTCGCATCCGGAGATCGAATCCGACGAGGCGCTGGAAGCCCAGTTGGACCTCATCGAACGGGCCTATCATTTCAGCACACTGCACCACGCCGGCCAGGTACGCAAGTCGGGCGAGCCCTTCATGGTGCACTGCACGCAGGTTGTGCTCACGCTGATCGGCCTGCAGCTAGATGCCGTGACCATCGCGGCGGGTCTGCTGCATGACGTCGTGGAAGACGTGGAAGAGGTGTCCATCGAACAGCTGGCCGCGGAATTCGGCGAGGAAGTGGCCGTCCTTGTGAACGGCGTCACGAAGATCACCGGGCTTTCCTTCAGAAGCCAGGAGGAGCTGCAGGCCGAGTATTTCCGGAAGATGCTCGTATCCATGGCCAAGGACGTGCGGGTCATCCTCATCAAGCTCGCGGACCGACTCCACAATATGCGAACGCTGTCCTACCTGGAAGAGGAAAAGCAGCAGCGCATCTCCCTCGAAACGCGGGAGATCTACGCCCCCCTCGCCCACCGGTTCGGCATGGCCAAGATCAAATCGGAACTGGAAGACCTCAGCCTGAAGTACCTTTCGCCCGATGTCTACCGCGATCTCGCGAGCAAACTGGACCAGAAACGGGAGGAGCGCGAAAAGCTGATCGACGAGATCCGCCAGCCCATCGTCAAGGCCCTGAAGGAAGCGGGCATCGACGCCACGGTGAACGGCCGGGCGAAGCATTTCTACAGCATCTACACGAAGATGCAGCGCCGCAACCGGCCTTTCGAGGAGATCTACGACCTCCTGGCACTGCGCGTCGTGACCGACACGTTGCCCAACTGCTATCACGCGCTCGGGATCATCCATACCCTCTACACCCCGATTTTCGACCGCTTCAAAGACTACGTTTCCCGCCCCAAGATGAACATGTACCAGTCCCTGCATACCACGATCATCGCTTCAAACGGAGAAACGGCCGAGATCCAGATCCGCACGCGGGAAATGGACCGGGTCGCCGAAGTCGGGATCGCCGCGCACTGGCTCTACAAGGAAGGGCGGGAAGAGGTTCAGTCAGGCGAGGACCGGGAAGACTGGCTCAGCCAGGCGCTGGACTGGCAGACCGACATGACCGACCCGAAGGAATTCATGAGCTATCTCCGCATGGACCTGTACGACGACGCCATCTTCGTATTCACCCCGCGGGGGGATCTCAAGGAGCTGCCGCAGGGCGCGAGCGTACTGGACTTCGCCTTCGCCATACATACAGATATCGGACTCCACTGCAGCGGAGCGAAGGTGAACGGCAATATCGCGCCGCTGGCCGGGAAGTTGAACAACGGCGACACGGTCACCATCTTCACCTCCCCGCACCAGACGCCGAGTTCGTACTGGCTGGATATCGTCAAGACGACCAAGGCGTCATCCAAGATCCGGTCCTGGTTCAGAAAGGCTACGCTGGAACAGAGCATCAGCCTGGGTGAAGACCTGCTGGAGCGGGAATTGAAGCGGCTCAAAGTCAAGCGCAAGGTTTCAGAAGAACTGGAAGCGCTCGCGAAAGAGTACGGGCTGTCCGATGCGAGCCGCCTCTACGCCGCCATCGGCCGCGGCGAATATTCCGCCGCCCAGGTGGCCCAGAAACTGCTTCCTGAAGAACCCGCTGAAGAAGAACCGCCTAAAGAGTCGGTCCTGACCCGTTTCGTGGACCGGATGCGCAGGTCCCGGGGCGGGGTCAAGGTCACGGGCATCGACAACCTGATGATCCGGTTCGCGCAGTGCTGCCAGCCGGTCCCGGGTGACCCGATCATCGGGTTCATTACCCGTGGCCGCGGCGTGACGGTGCACAACAAGGAATGCGCGAATATCGTGGACGACCTGGAACGGCGCCTCGAGGTGCACTGGGACGTGGAGAAGGACCAGTTCTTCGTCGTCGGCCTGCGTATCTACGGCACCGACCGGCCCGGCCTGCTCAACGAGTTGTCCAGGACGATTTCCGACGCCGGCATCAACATCACCCACGCCGCTATGGACACGACGGACGGACTGGCAGACGGCAATTTCGGCATCGAGGTGGAACATCTCAGCCAGCTGGAACGCCTGATCGTCCGCATCAACAAGATCAAAGGCGTGGAACGGGTGGAACGGGAAACCGGCGTGAAACACGGCGGCGTATCGGAAGACGTCTTCGATCACCTCGACCAGGCTCCCGAAAACTGACCCGGGCCCGGACCGGCAACCAGGATCCGGGGCTGTAACCAGGATCCGGGCCGGCTGGACGTGACGCGCCGTATGCCCTGACCACTGTTCCACCCTCATCCACCCTTACTGATGGACCAACCGCGTGTCTTCTCCGAACCAGCCTGACGACTCCGAACATCGCATTACCGGCCTGCCTGACGCCTGCCAGGGGGACGACCCCGTGTCGCGGAGGGACTTTCTCCGGGGCGGCCTGACGGGCGCGGCCGCGATGGCGGCGGGACTGCATTCCCCGGAATCGATCGCGGCCCAGCTTTCGGGTCGCCGTCCAGCGGACGTAAAGAGCGTGGGCGTCCAGGCGGGCCGGGTACGGCTGGCCTTCAACGAGAATCCCCTGGGCGCGTCCCCCGCGGCCATAGAGGCCGTGCTCAGACACCAGGACTGGATGAACCGGTACGACTACACGACGACCCTTCAGCAGGCGATCATTCGGCACCACGGCCTGGACATCCCCCGCCCGTCGGGCTTCGATTTCAAGGCCACAGGCGACCGCGATGGTCTAATGCTGGGCGTGGGAACGACCGAGTTGCTCCAGATTCTGGCCCTGCAGGCCCTGATGAAACACGGCGAAATCGTGGAAGCCCTCCCTTCCTACGGCCAGGTCACGCGCGTCGGCGACGAACTCCGCGACGCGGGCCACGAGGTGCAGGCGCACCGGTCGCCCGTCCTCCCGGACGGAAACCACGATCTCGACGACATGGGTAAGCGGATCGGCGACCGCACGGGCCTGGTCATCATCTGCAACCCTCACAACCCCACCGGGGCGTTGCTGCCCCATGACCGGGTCCTGGATTTCATCGACAAGGTGCCCCCGCACGTCCTCGTGGCCATCGACGAGGTCTACGTTCATTTCGTCCGCGACCCGGAATACCGGGACTTCATCCAGGTCGCCAGGGAACGGGAGAACGTGATCGTGCTCCGGACCTTGTCCAAGGTGTACGGCCTCGGTGGTATCCGCGTAGGTTACGCCGTCGCCCACCGGGACGTGATCTACCGCCTCGCGCCCTTCTCCATGGGACTCCTGGGCCGGAACGTCCTGTCCGTCCACGCGGCCGCCGCGGCGCTGGGCGACGAGGAACACGTCAGGCGGTCCCTGCAGGCCGTATGGGACGGAAACGACTATCTGACTGCCGAGCTGGAGCGGCTCGGTGCCCGGGTCGTGCCCAGCCATGCCTGTTTTCTCTGGGCCGACTTCGGCCGGGAGACGCAGCGCATCGTCCGCGAATTGTGGTCCAGGCGGGTCATGGTCCGCGCAGGCGCCGGCCAGTGGGCGTCACCGAACCATATCCGCATTTCGACGGGTTCGAGGGAAGAGAATGAAGCCTTCATCTGGGCACTGGAACGGACTCTCGGATAAGTCGCCCGCATCGCCTTTGACATCTCCGACGCCGCCCGGTACGTCCGGGCGCGAAAACGCATCCTCCGTCAGGCCGCTCCCGATCAGCATCATCATCCCGACGCTAAACGAAGCCACGACGATCGAAGCCTGCCTGGGCCAGTTCGATTGCGGTTCGGGCGGATCGAGCTGGGTGGACGGAAGGATCGATCCTGACGAGCGCCGCGAACCGGGTAGTTCCGGCGGGGCGGACGGACCGGACGAGCCGGATGGGCCGGGCAAAACAGGATCGCTGGAGATCATCGTCGTGGACGGGGGCAGCGACGACGGGACGCCGGAGATCGTGAGGTCATGCTCCGGGGCAAGGCTCATCGAGCCCGGCACGCGGGGCCGGTCGGTTCAGATGAACGCGGGCGCCGCGGCTTCATCCGGGGACGTGCTGCTTTTCCTCCACGCCGATACCCGGCTTCCGGTCCGCTGGCGGGCGGGCGTGACGGAATCGGTCCGCGGACGTGGCATGGCGGGGGGAAGGTTTCGCTTCGACATCGCCCACGCAGGCCGGATATACCGGTGGATTGCGCGGGGCACGAATTTTAGGTCGCGCTTCCTGGGCATTACCTACGGGGACCAGGCCATCTATGCCACGCGGAAGACCTTCGAAGCGGTGGGGGGTTTTCCCGAGATTCCGGTCTTCGAAGACGCCCTGTTCGCCGACCGGCTGAAGCAGGCCGGCGGACTGGACTGGATTGACGAAGCCGTGCTGACTTCCGCACGGCGCTGGGAACGCCGCGGACCGGTCCGCACGCTGTTGCTGACCTGGCTCCTTCGGCTGCTTTACACCCTGTTCGTCCCGCCCAGGTTCCTGGCGCGGTTCTACGGGGTGGTCAGATAGCTACCCTGGAACAGGCGGACTGGACGGTACTGACTATACGCAGCCAACGCGAACATCACCTGTCCCAACGGCCTAGTGCGGAAATTCAAAACGGCCCTAACGGTATGCAGACATCACGGCCACGATCAAGACAGCAAGAAAAACCGCAAGGGAACAGGTCGCCACGACGAACAGGCACATGCGGCGCAGGTCGCCGGCCTGACCGCCCTCCGGGTCGTCTTCCGCGCCGATCCAGATCTCCGTAACCAGCTTCCCGGCCTGCCAGACCGGCCCGACCAATCGCCGCTGCACGGCGCCGGCCGCCGCCGCTTCGCTCCAGCCGGAGTTCGGCCCCGGAACGAGCGCGTGCTGCCGCCAACCCACCGACAGGGCCTTGCGGCCCGAATAGCCGGGCAGGACAAAGGCGACTGCCGCCATCAGCAGACAGGTGAGTCGGGCGGGTATGAGATTGAGCAGGTCGTCCAGCCGCGCGCCGCACCAGCCAAAGGTCTCATACCGGGGCGTCCGGTATCCCACCATGGAATCCATCGTGCTGATTACCTTGAAGAGCACGAGGCCGGGCAGCCCGAGAACGGTATACCAGAACACGGGTGAGATAAACCCGTCCACCGCGTTCTCGCTCAGGCTTTCCATGCCCGCCCGGCGGCAGGCCGCGGCGTCCATGGCGGACGTATCCCGTCCGACCAGCATGGACACGGCCCGTCGCGCGCCTTCCAGGTTTTCCGCCCGCTCGATGGCCAGGCCGTGGCGGCAGAGATCCCTGAGCGCCACCATGCTGTAAATCACGAAAGCCTGATATATCCAGTTCAATGCGGGATGCACGCCGTTCAGGAAGTGAGCCAACGCCACGATGGCACCTACCCAGAACCCGGAAAGTACCAGGAACAGCATGCATCCGCCGGCGTACCCATCGAGACCGGCGCGGCGAAGCCCGCGCTCCACTCCGGTGAGCGAATGGCCCATCAGGCGCACCGGATGCCACCGGTAGACCGGGTCGCCCAGGAGGCCATCGAGCACAACCGCGCAAAGGAGCAGAACGGGATCCGGCGCGAGTACCGTCAGGTCCATTTGAGCCGCCATCCCAGGGCTATCGCGTCATAGACGGTATCCAGCAACGCGTCTTCGCGGACGACAAGCTGTTCGTAGCACGACGGCCAGGCTTCCGGTTTCGCTGCCAGCGAAGACGCCAGTACCGCCGCCTGCTGCCTCAGCAACGGGGCGGCCAGCACCGGGGATAGCGTCCCGTGCCTCAGACGGTCCCAGACCGCCGCATAGGCGTACGCGGCGGCCGAGACGCACGGGTCGTGTATGACCGACCGGATGTTCTTGTCAAAAAGTGCGAATTCGTCCGCTGCCAGCCGGGATTTCATAGCGGCCAGGAAAGGTTCCGCCTTAAGTCCGTACCGTTTCAGCGCGTGATACACACTCCGGGTGCTCGAGGCCTCTAGCCCGTTCTGCCACCTTAGCGCCTCGCGCGTCGCCCCGCGGACGGCGCGGCCGATCAACTCACCCAGTTTCGCGTGGTGACCCGTCCTGGCCTTGGGCCGTTTCGCCTCGTCGACCGGAGCCGCAATACAGTACTGGTCCGTACCCGTCCCGGTCGCCAGATCCCGTGAATACAGGCTTGAAACGGCCAACTCCTGCAGGGCGGCCGACTTGCCCTCGGTCATCGTGACGACCGCCCGCGCCATGGCGCCGGGCGTTAGCGGCCAATTGATGAGCAGCATCGTGTTTATCGTGCCGTCGTGCGGGTGTCTTTTTATCTCCCCGGATTCCGTTTCATGCCAGTTCGCGGGATCGCCCGCGCAACCCGCGTTGCCCTCGACCCCGGCGGTGACGACGGCGCATACGCGGAGCTCCGCGAAAGTCTCGACGACACGGGCGGCGTAATTCATGTTGGCGGCGGTGCCCATCAACGCGACGGCTTCCGGTTCCAGCCCAAGCTCCTTGCACACATGGCGGTGGTATCCCGTCTCACCGAGTGCTGTCATCCATTCGAAACGTTCCATGTGGCCCTGCCCCTCGCAACTCTGGTGGTTCACGAGAAACCGAACCCTGTCGGTCAAACCTCCGCTGCAGGCAGAAGTGCTCAGCACCTGGTGAGGCGCATGTAACTCCGCGACCAGGAATCGTCCTTCCAGTTTGAGCGTATAGTCCGCCTGCCGATCGAGCATTTCTTTCATATTCGCCTCTGAACAACGGGTTTAGTACTGTTTTCGATATTACTGGAGATTGCCTTGTCAGGTTAGATAATAAGCGGTAGATACCTGCAAAACAATAACCGTCGTGCGCTCGAACCGTATCCGTTTTGGCGCGTCGAGGAGATTTTGCATTGCGTAAAGGTACGAAGTTTGTAAATTAAACGGACAATCGAATACAGCCGCAGGTGGCGGAGAATGAAAACGCTGAAAAGGGAAGATGGTGCGAATCCATCACGGTCCCGCCACTGTGTTCGGGGACGAAACTCAAACTCGTCACTGCCGGTAAGGCTAAAGCCCTTGGACCGGCGGGAAGACTTGAGGAGTAGGACGATCCGTCAGTCAGGAGACCTGCCTGCAGGCTGTGCGAACGCTTCTCCGTGAGCAGAGAGGCCGAGCCCGGATGCGCATGCCTGCCATCCCGACCCAGCCCTGCCATGACGGAGCGGCTGGTTTTTTTGATCAATAGGGGATGCGGCAGCGTGGAAACCGCCATCAAAGTAGTAAACCTGTCCTGCGGTTACGACCGGCGGCCGGTACTGGAAGACCTCACCTTCGCGCTCCACCAGGGCGAGATGCTGGGCGTGATCGGTCCGAACGGGTCGGGAAAGAGCACGCTGATCCGGGCGCTCACGCGCATACTGCCGCTGAGCCAGGGGCACATCGAGCTCTACGGCACGCCGCTTCAACACTACACGGTGAAAGAGATCGCGCGCCAGGTCGCCGTCATCCCGCAGTTGACGCCCGTCACCTTCGCCTTCTCTTCGCTGGACGTGGTCATGATGGGCAGGACGCCGCACCTCCGGCGGTTCCAGAGAGAAGGTCCGGGGGACCGGGAGATCGCCCTCGAAGCCATGCGGCGGACCGACTGCCTCGCCTTCAGGGACCGCCCTATCCACGAGCTTTCCGGCGGCGAAAGGCAGCGGGTCATCATCGCCCGGGCGCTGGCGCAGCAGCCTTCCATACTCTTGCTGGACGAGCCGACCTCCTTTCTGGATCTGAACCACCAGGTCGAGATATTCGATCTGCTACGACACGTGTGCGCCAGCGACGGTCTTGCCGTGCTGTGCGTATCCCACGATCTCAATCTCTCCTCGGAATACTGCCACAGGCTGATGATGCTGAAAGACGGGCGCACGTACGCCGACGGGCCGCCCGAGGACATCCTCACCCACGGGCATATCAAGGCGGTCTTCGAGACCGATGTGACGGTCATAGAAAGCCCCTATTCGGGTTCCCCCCAGATCATCCTGAAACCGGGAGACTGACCGACGTGACGATGAAGCGACCCATCATACTGTTATTGACGGCCGTGGTCCTCTTCGCCGCCTGTGTCTTCTCCATGGGTGTGGGCGCGGTGTACATCCCGGCCGGCACCGTGCTGCAGGTGCTGGCGGATCACCTCTGGACGACCGGTGCGCTGGAGCCGGCGAGGAACGCAACCGACACGATCGTCTGGGAGATACGCCTGCCGAGAACCCTACTTGCCGTGCTCGTCGGGGCCGCCCTGGCCAGTTCCGGCGGCGTAATGCAGGGCTTCTTTCAGAATCCCATGGCCGACCCCTATATCATGGGCATATCGGCTGGCGCCGCGCTGGGCGCCACGGTTGCCGTTACCCTGGACCTGGAATTCTGGATGCTCGGGCTGAACGCCGTATCCATCGCGGCGTTCCTCTGCGCCCTGGCCGTGACCATGGTGGTGTACGCCTTTTCCCGCCGGGGCGGGCGCGTGGCTTCGACCACCCTGCTCCTCACGGGCATCGCCATCGGCGCTATGGCGACGTCCTTCACGTCCTACATGCTCGTGATGGGCGGCGAGAACCAGCGCCAGTTGCTCTTCTGGCTCATGGGCAGCCTGTCCGCCCGGCGGTGGGACCACGTATGGATGCTGCTGCCCTATGCGGCCGTGGGTCTGACCGTCGTCCTGGTATACGCGCGGGAACTGAACGTGCTGCTGCTGGGGGATGAGCAGGCTGCCCAACTGGGCGTGCACGTCGAACGGGTCAAGCTGGTCCTGCTGACGGCGGCGGCCTGCCTTGCCGCGGCGGCGGTATCGGTGAGCGGCATCATCGGTTTCGTCGGCCTGCTGGCGCCGCACATGGTCCGGCTGATCGTGGGTCCCGATTACCGCATCCTGACGCCCATGGCCGCGCTGGGAGGCGCCCTGCTGCTTGTACTGGCCGACCTGGCCGCCCGGACAGCCATGGCACCGGCCGAAATGCCCATTGGCATTCTGACCACGGTACTCGGCGCCCCGTTCTTTCTGTACCTGCTGCACCGGCAACGCCGGGTCTGAACAGACCGCGCCGGCTTGCACCGGCGGCGCCGCGGCAACCGAAAGCGACAGAACTGAGCCGAAAGCGCCGCGCCTAGCCATAACGCCAAGTCTGAATCAAGGAGATCACATGCCAAGGTTGACGAAGATATACACCCGCAAGGGCGACGACGGCACCACCGCACTCGGAAGCCGGCAGCGCGTACCCAAGGAATCCCCGAGGGTAGCGAGCTACGGTACTGTGGACGAACTCGATTCCGTCATCGGCATCGCATTGGCCCACGGCTTGTCCCCGCGTCTGGCCGAGACGCTGCCGACCATCCAGAACGAATTGTTTCACCTGGGTTCGGACCTGTGCTTCACGGAGGAAGACAAGGCGAAGTACCAGATCCCGCTGATCGAAGCGCGGCACGTAGAGAAACTCGAATCGATCATCGATGAACTGAATCCCATCGTCGGCCGCCTCGAGAACTTCATCCTGCCCGGCGGATGTCCGGGAGCGGCGTACCTGCACCTGGCGCGGACCGTCTGCAGGCGGGCGGAACGCGAAGTGGCGGCCCTGTCCCGCGACGAGGCGATCGGGGAGTTCGTGCTCGCCTACCTGAACCGCCTTTCCGACCTGCTCTTCGTCATGTCCCGTTACGAAAACAAGGAACGGGGCGTCGACGAGCCGTTGTGGGATTCGAGGCTGTAGGCTGGAGGCGAGTCAAACCGGATTGCAGACTCTTTCAAGTTTCTCATCTATAGAGTCCAGACGCTGGCCAATCTGACCTAAGCACCGGTCCATCTGACCCAGGCGCTTGTCGATCTGATCGAGTCGCCGGTCCATTTGATCCAGACGCTTCTCAAACTGATCTAGGCGCCGGTCCATCTGATCCAAACGCTTCTCGAACTGGTCCAATCGCCGATCCATCTGATCCAGACGCCGGTCGGTTTGATCCAGCCGCTTGTCGATCTGATCCAGACGATTGTCTACTACATCAAGTCGACGGTTCGTTTTCCCAAACTCAGCCTCAATGAATTTGAAAAGCTCGTGATGCTGGTCGTTTAAGTAGTTGACCTTATCATCTAAAGACAGTGCATTCCAATCTTTCATGACTCCCCCTTCCGATTCTGTCCAACCAGTTACCGAGTCCCATGAATCAAAGCCTTTAGAATCGCGTGCGCCGATGTCCACGGACTTTGATTGGTCATAAAAGCTGACACGGCTGCGTCTCTCTGCGAATACCTTCTGCCAGTACAGTCGATGCAACGCCTCGCATCTCGTAAGAAATCTTCGAACTTACGGATATGGAACTGGCCGGTAACGCAAACAGTATGCGTTTCATGACGACCGGCGAGTCCTGCGGAAAGTTAGACAGGCCACGTGCATACGCTTATGACAGGTACCGGCTTGGGGGTCAGACCGCTGCAGGTTTTCGGGAAGTTTCTTTCGGGGCTATTTTTGTACAATTGTACAATAAGCGTTTGGCCCTGCCGTCACTTCACGACCAGACGTAGACTTCCGGATCGTCGGGGGAGTAGCCGATGAAGGTGGTCAGGACGATGCACGGCAGGTCACCCTCCACGGCCGGCACCTCGTGGATGAGGCGGGTGTTGAAGAAGTAGAGGTCGCCCTGCTCGAGGTCGACGGTGTAACCGCCGGCCGGCAGGGCCTCGGTCTAGCCGGCCGGCGAAACACGTCACGACTATCAGTTCAGGTTGTTGCGTCAGAAGCTCATGCGGGCCAGCAGGCCGATACGGTGGTCGGAGGCGCTGCCACGCCGGTCTAACCGCATGCCGGAGAGTTCCAGGGATGCGCCGCCGGCATGAACGCCTGAACGGGCGAGCCTGGCGCCCAGACGCATCTGCCGCCGGTCGTCTCCCTGGAGATACATTTCTCCGAAGGGCGTCATCAACACGCCCATGGACGGATACGCGAGCCCGTAACCGACCTCCGCCCTGAGCACACGGGCGTTGTTATGGCTGCTCGCAGGCGCAGCAGACCCATCCTGTAGCGGTCTTTCGCGCCATATCATCCCCGAGGCGCTCGTGCCGGCGCCCATGCGAGGCGAGACGGACAGGGAAAGGCCCCTCCCGCCTGCGCCGGGACTCAGGTAGGCGCCGAGGGAGACCCCGCTTTCGCTGTATCCCTCGGCCGTGTGTACCGCCAGGAACCGGCCCTGGGCGTTGATGCCCACCCGGCCGCCTGACAGGCGCAGGCCTCCGGAAACCTCCAGGCCCTGCCCCGTCTGGCCGGCCCCGCCGTCATAACGTCCGGCGAGCTGCGCATAGGGGGTTATGGCGGTTCCTTCGGAGAGCCTCGCCGTACGCGACCCCTCCAGGCCGACGCGCACGCGCTGCACGTCGCTCGCGATATCGCTCAGCGAAGCCGATTCGCTGTCTGAGGTCGACAGGCGGGCCAGCCCCGCGTCGCCCACCACGTCCAGCCCCATGCCGCCCGTCCCCGCCAACCGGGTGCGCAAGCCCACCATGGCCATGCGCATGGACAGATCGCTCGTCGCGTCCTCCACTTCGACCTCGCCCGTGCCCAGGCCCGCGATCGACCACACTTCCGTGAGACCGCCGCCGCGGCTCCAGCGCACGTACGGTAGCACGCTGGTAAGGCGGGATTCCAGGCTGCCGCTCGCCACGGTTACGTCGTAATCGGACCGGCCGATCAAGTGCGAAAAGGCGATCCCCGCCATCCAGCCCTGTTGCGCGGCCACGTCGAATCCCAGGTACGCCGTCCTCAAGTCTCCGTCGTAACTCGTGTCCACGTCGGGCTCGCCCTGGAAGTTCTGCATGTCGCCCGCGCCCCAGACGGACCACCTGAGTCCTCCGGCTCGCTGTCCGACCGACGCAGGGTCTTCGAAGGCGTAGGCAAAGGAACTGTGCTGAAGCAGATAGTCGCCGCTGACGCTGTAGCGGCGGTCCGGGTCGGCAAGCAGAGCCAGCTCCTTCGACGCAGCCTGTCGCTGGTGACCGGTGAGTCCGGCCAGGGCCGATATACCGGACGCGAGCCCGTCTATCCTGCGGCCGCCCACGGTGATCTCACCTCCGCCGCCGCCCGCGCTGAAGCGGCCGCCGATGGTCGTCGAGACGCTGGACAGCATGTTCCGGCCCATGGCGCCCAGGATGTGCTCGTAGGCCATCCGCTCCGCCGCGATGGCCGTTACCGTCACGCTTACGTCGCCGCTGACCGTTCCCGCCGCGTTACGGGCGGACACCGTCACCGTGGCGGAGCCCTTGCGCACGCCCGTTACGGTCAGCGTGGCACCGGACAGGACGGCTGAGGCCACGCCGTTGTCCGAAGAAGCGGCTTCTAAGCTCAGATCGGTGCCGCTGAACAGCGCCCCCGCGTCGATCGTCTCCAAATCCCCCGCTTCCAGCGTTACCGCCGGCGGGGAGCCCACGGTGGCCGGCGCGTCGTAGGAGTCGATTACCGTGATCGTCGCGGTGTCGAGGTCCTCTCCGTCGTAACTCGCCGTGACGACGATCGTCTCGTCGCCCGATTCGTACACGCTGTCGCCGGTGGCCGTGAGGGTGAGCTGCGTCGATCCTTCCGTGGATTCGCCGGGAATCGTGACGCTCATGTTGCCGCTCACGCTGTAGTCGTCGCCCGTGGCCGTACCGGAAAGCGACAGATCGATGACCGTTTCCACCGGATACACCGGGATCCCGGACAGCGTGGCCGTCACCGTTACCGTCTGGGCACCGCTTCCTTCGGTGACGGTCTCGGGATCCACCACCAGGGCGATCTGCGGCACATCCTCAACGGGATCGCTCAGGTAGATGCCCGCCCCGAAGATGAGCGCGTTTTCAATCGTTCTCCCGTCCGGCCTCTGGACCCGAAATACGTGCTGGACCGCGTAGGTCACTTTGGGGACGTCGGCGCTGTCGCTGTCGTCGGCCGGGTCGTCGAAATAGTACTTCACGAAGCCGCCCTCGGGGCCGCTCTGCGCCGCCTCGATGATCTGAGGCAGGATAAGTTTGCCGGTGACCTGGTCCCTCAGGGTGGTCGTCGGAACCTGGAGTTCATACTTATTCGGAAACGCCCCATGGAAGACCGTGTATCCGTTAGGCTCCATCATGAAGAGGTAGACGGGGCCGTGTCTCCATCGCCCGTTCGGCTCCCGGAGGACGCTCTTCGCTTGCTCGAAGGCGACGCGGCCTCCTGTCCGGAGAAGTCCGCCGACGTAGTTCGCCGCTCCTGTCACGAAGGTTTTCAAAGTTGCGCGGTCCACCACCTGATCGGCCCGGACCGGGGGATTGCCGGGGTCGATGGTTTCCTGCGCGAGATGGGATTCCCCGATGTCGAGGCCGGCGGCCGTGATGATCATGGCGCCTCCGACGGTTCGCTTGAAGCCGACGGCGTAGCCGCCGCCGATCTGCGCCGGCAGGGCGCCGCCGTCCGGTTTCCCGAAGGCGCCCGTCGTACGCAGGGCGGCCGCGCCGGTCGCGGCGGCTATCGCCCCCCAGACGTCGGGCTTGAGCAGCCTGCCGCTCAAAGCCACGTTGCCGGAATGAAAGAGCAGCCTGCCGTCGGGGGACATGGTGACGACGTAGTTGGCTCCGGCCTGCCAGGGACCCTCATGCCTTAAGAGGCACGCGCTGAACGCCAATTCCTGTCCCGGATGGAGGCTCGCCAGGTACCGTTTCGCCGCCAGAGCGAAGGCCTTGAGGTTCCCGGGGCTCTCCGCCGCCTGCGCGGCCGTGACGGCGGGTATCTCGAGCGGGTTCACCGCCAGGCCCTCCGGGCGCGGACAGGCCTCGCTAAGGGGCGGAGTGTCAGGTGCGCGCCCATAGAAACCCGAACCGATGATGAAGTCTACCGGGAGCGCGCTTCCGTCTGCTCTCATGCGTTCACCGGTAAACCGACGGGCATAACCCACCTTGGGGATGTCGGCCCTGTCGGAGTCGTCTGTCGGATCATCCCAGTAATACTCCAGGAAACCGCCCTCCGGGCTGCTTTTCGCCGCCGCGATGACCTGTGGTAAAACAAGCTTGCCCGTAACCTCGTCCCGGACGGTCGCTATCAGAGGCCGCAGTTCGTGTCGGTCCGGAAACGCGCCGTGAAACAGGATGATGCCGCTGACAAGGTCAAGGATGTAGAGGTACACGGAACCGTGTCTAAAGGGCCCGTTCGGGTTCCTCATGGCCACCCTGGCTTTCGAGATCCCGGCCGGGTCGCCGCCCTGCTCCTGTGACGCGAGGAAAACCTCTCCTACGTTCGTAACGAAGGCTTTTAGCGTTTCCCGGTCCACCACCTCACGTGCAGTTACGGCGGGTACAAGATAGTCGAAGTCTTCTTCGGCCAGGTGAGATTCAGTGAGGTCGAATCCGGCAAGCAACACGATAGGGGTTTGGTAACTTTGCGATAGATAAACAGCGGCATAACCTGAAGCCCCCGGGATTTGAGGCACGTTGAACCCGCCGCCATCCCTGCCCGCAGCCTCCATGAAAGCAGCGGTGATCGCGGCAGGATCAGTCAAATCAGTCAGGCTGATGCCCAATGCTCGAAGAATTGCGCCATAGATCACACGGTTGACCAGCCTGCCCGAAAGGGCCATGTTCTTCGAGTGAACAAACACCCTGCCGTCAGGCGTCAATTGCACAAGATAGGTAGAACCAGCGTGCAAATCGCTTCCATCCTCCCTCATGAGACAACCGACGTATAACTGCACTTCACGGGAAGGTGTCCTCTGATTAAAACGGTTTCTCGCTTCCAACGCGAATGCTCTCAAGGTAGCGCTGCCGGCTTCCACCTGTTGCGCTGTCACAGACAACGGATCGGGAGGCGTCACGCCGGGAGGGAGCGCACACTCTACATGGGTCTGCGCCAAGGCGGGGCGCACATCGGAAAACACGCCAGCCAGCGCGAGCAGGCCGGCCGCAGTAATCATGTATGCCGAGGTGAGCAATGTGCGAGCATTCATCACGATGACCTCCTCATGCTGTCAGATGTGGGTTGGTCCCGCACTCTTCGAGGGAACTCAACTGCTCGGGATCGTCAATCGAGCCGATCGATAACGCGCCAATAGTAACATTGTGTGATTTCAAGGTATTAAGATGTAGTAAATATAACGAAAAAGAAATAGTAAGTTATGCAATGAATTGCATTAAATGAATAGAATGTGTCATGCGGCGGGCACAGTGGAGAAACCAGGGACTACTGGCTCACCGCTTCACGACCAGACGTAGACTTCCGGGTCGTCGGGGGAATAGCCGATGAAGGTGGCCAGGACGATGCGCGGCAGGTCGCCCTCCACGGCCGGCACCTCGTGGATGAGGCGGGTGTTGAAGAAGTAGAGGTCGCCCTGTTCGAGGTCGACGGTGTAGTTGCTGACGCCGTTGCGCAGGGCATAGTCGGGGAAGGTGTCGGTGGCGATGGACTCCTGCACCTCCGGGGTCCACATACATCGGTGCAGGATGGCCTGGGTGCTACGGCCCTCGTGCAGCGCATTCTGGAAGCAGAGGACGCCGGCGAACTGGTGGTCGAAACGGGTCACGTCATAGTTGAATCGCTTTTCGCGGAGCGTGACGTGGTCTATGTGGGGCTTGTAGGTATGTCCTCCGTAGTGGATGCGGAAGATGGCCGGACCGTACTCCCGGCCGTCCGGCTCCCGGGCGGTCATGGCGCGCTTTTCTCCCGCAAGCGTGTCCAGCACCCCGTACAGCAGCTTCACGGGGTCCTCGTACCCTTCGAACAGCGTCTCGTACAGGGCACGGGTACCGTCGGCATGGGCCAGGAAGGCTTCCTTGTCGGAACCCCGGTTCGCCAGGCTCGTTCCGATGTCGATCCGCGTGCGGTTGTCTCTCTCCGCGGCTGCCGGATCGTCGGGATCACGCATCAGCCCGCGATCGATGAACCGCTTTATCAACGCCTGGCAGTGGGCGGGCGAATACGCCTGCCGGCATATGATGGCGGGGACGCGTCCCTCCGACAGGGCCAGAAGCGGATCGCTTTCGGCGGCCAGAATGGATTCCAGGTCAGGGGCGAGGGGTTCCCACCGGTTGTTTTCCGTCATGACAGTTTCCTCAATTTGCTCACCACGCCTCGCGAACTCAGGACCTTCACTATACGCGCATCCCTAGACTCGCATCCGCAGCATGGGGTGTGAAAACGAAACATCGATGTATGCCCCGTCCCGCATGCGCTTCGTGCCGGGGGTCATGTAGTGGATTGCAAAGGCCCTGCGCTGCCGGTCCGTGACATTGGCCGGGGTGTGGTGCATGGTCTGGCAGTGGTGGAACATGGCCCCGCCCGCGGGCAGGTCGACGACGGTCGCCTCCTGCGAAGCCGCCTGGTCGCCCAGGTCGAGGAGGGCGCTGGTCTCGGCCGACCGCTCGTGGGATACCAGGTGGCGGTGCGACCCAGGGATAAGGTGCATGGCCCCGTTCGACACGTCCACGTCGTCCAGGGTAAGCCAGCAGCTGACCAGATTGGCCGGTGTGC
>JAJECR010000069.1 GCA_022821935.1 Candidatus Latescibacterota bacterium | reverse complement strand
GGTCCGGAAGATAGGAAGCAAGGATCTCCAACTCTTCTTCGGCCTGTGCAACCAGGTCCTTTCGATCTCCCTTGACGGCGAACTCCAGGGCCTCTCTCCGGGACTTGATCAGGGAGGAGACCACTTCGACCACCTCCTCGTCCGGCAGTTCGTCCCCCTTGGCGATTTCCCGGTTCTTGACCTGCGCGCGTATCATGCGGACCAGGCCGAGGCGAACGGTTTCCCGGTTCCTGAGTGCCGACTTCATATCATCCGTCAAACGCTCTTTAAGCGCCATGACCCGCTCCGGTGGATCAGTACCGTTCCTGCTGGAGCCGCTTCTGATTCTTCCGTTTCGCCGCGTTCAACTTGCGCTTCCGTTTCGCGCTCGGCTTTTCGAAATGCTGATGCTTGCGTATTTCAGACATGATGCCGACTTTCTCGCAAGTCTTGGTAAAACGACGCAGGGCCTTTTCGAACGGTTCTCCTTCCCTGACACGTATACCTGGCATCCTCACACCCCCTCTCATGCCACTCGAATCGGGTGAACCAAGTCTTACTCTTCGTCTCTATTCCAACCTTCCCAATATGCCATGGACCGGTTAAAAAAGCAAGGAGTTTAATTCGTTCGATCCCGATATCAGCCCTTCGTCCCGCCTATCGCCGCTCAAGCGGCCAGTTCGGGCATTTTGCGCCCTCCGAGCAGGTGCATGTGGAGATGAAAAACGGTCTGGCCCCCGTCCCGGCCACAATTGACGATCAGCCGGTACCCATCGGCGTCGACGTCGGACTCCCGGGCGATCCGGTTCGCCGCCGCCGTGAGCCGGCTCATGACCCCGGTCGAATCGCCGCCCAGGTCGGCGACGGTTTCTATATGCGCCCTCGGTACGACGAGGATATGCACCGGGGCGGCGGGATTTATATCGCGGAAGGCCACGACGTGTTCGTCTTCGTAGACGAATTCGGTCGGCAGCGATCCGGCGATGATCCGGCAGAACAAACACTCGGACATGTTATCGTCCTCCATTGCGCATCGTGTATGACACGGGGCTAAGCGGGGCCGTGATGTCCGCCGGTCGCGGTCAGGCGGAATCCAGCGCCGCCATAAGCAGGGCCAGCCCCGCGATGGACGCCGTGTCGGACCGAAGGCGCGCGCGTCCCAGGGTAACCGTCTGCATACCCGCTTCCCGGGCCATGGCGATCTCCTCCGGGCCGAAGCCCCCTTCCGGGCCGATCATCAGCAGGACCCGCTTCGCGTCCGCGTTAAGGTCCGTTACGAGGACCGGGTTCCTTTCCCTTTCCTCTTCCCAGGCGATCAGGGCCAGGTCGTATGATGACGCGGTACCCATGATATCCTCCAGGCCCATGACCGGATCGATCCGGGGCAGCCGTGCGCGCAGCGACTGTTTCATCGCGCTCACGGCAATGCGCCGCCAGCGTTCCAGCCGTTGGCCTCCCCGCTCGCCGCCGCCCGCCACCGTACGGGCGCTGCGCATGGGAACAATGGCCGCGACACCCAGTTCTGTCGCCTTCTCCACCACCATGTCCAGCCGCGATCCTTTGAGCAGCGACGGCGCGAGCGTCACTTCGACCGATTCCGCCTCCCGGTGTCTCCGGCGGTCCAGGATCTCGATTTCGATCTCCGGTTTCATGCGAACGAGCACGCCGTCGTAGACCCAGCCTTCGCCGTCCACGAAACGGACGGCATCGCCGGGCTTCTTCCGCAGGGCGCGCGCTAGGTGCTTTCGTTCGTCCGCATCGACGACGAAGGCCGAGTTCCCCGCGATCCGGTCGGGGGGCACATAACAGAATTCCATCATTCCCACCGATCATGGCCCGTCGGCTGGCCGGCCTTGCGACCGGCAACGCCGGCCCACCATACGCCCCGGGTCTCCCGTTCAAGCAACGTAAAACCCCGGTCAGTCAGCGTGGCCTCAAAGGATGGGGCTTCCTCGATGAGCAGCCCGGACAGGATCAACTCACCCTCGGGGTGGAGACGGGAGGAGAAACCGGGAAGCAGGGCGGTCAGGCTGGCGGCGCTGATATTGGAGACGATGATCCGGTAGCGGTCGTCGACCGCGGGATGGTCCATGCGGCCGGCATATACATCGACCCGGTCGCCAACC
Source organism: Candidatus Latescibacterota bacterium (assembly GCA_022821935.1). Classification (GTDB taxonomy): domain Bacteria; phylum JAAXHH01; class JAAXHH01; order JAAXHH01; family JAAXHH01; genus JAAXHH01. The sequence goes on along the minus strand of JAJECR010000069.1, from coordinate 3,170 downwards.
CCGTTCAACCGGGCGTTCTCCAGCGCGTTTCCGATGGTCTCGGGATCGACATCGACGCCCGTCGCCCAGGTGGCGCCAAGGAGGATCGCGGTGATGGAGAGCACCCCGGACCCAGATCCCACGTCGAGCACCCGGTCTCCCGGGCGAACCCGTTTTTCCAGTTGCCGCAGGCACAGTTGCGTGGTCTCGTGGCCACCCGTGCCGAACCCCGTTCCCGGGTTGATCCGGACCGCGAGCAGTCCGTCGCCCCGGGGTATCTCGGACCAGGGTGGGGCCACCAGGAGCCGGTCCGAAACCCGTACGGGCCCTAACCGTGCTTTCCAATTCCCGGCCCATTCGTCTTCGGAAACCCTGCGCGTGGCGATCCGGCAGGCACCGTCCGCCATGCCCAGGCCGCGGAGTTCTTCCCACAGACGGGTGATCCGGTCGATCTTCTCGTTTACGCCGGGCCGGTCGGGCCAGAAGCCGGTCACGCGTTCGTGTGGACCGGTGGAACCGCTCGGTCCGCTTCCGGTCTGTACGACCCCGCCGGAACCAAGCTCCCAGAGCGCGTTGGCGATCGCTTCTTCGGTTTCGGGGGTGACGGTTATGGTGACTTCAACCCAGTGACGCATAGACGTGGAATGGGTGCATAGTCAGAAGAGGGCGACGGTTAACCGGTGTGGGGGCGGTGCGTCAACCGGGAGTCAGTCGCCGAACAACTCTTCCCGGATCCGATTGAAGAATCCCCGGTCGTTTTCCGGAGTCTTCCCGCTGTTCAACCGCGACAGCTCCTGGTACAGCTCCTTTTCCCGGCCGGTCAGTTCCGTGGGCGTCCACACGATGACCTTTACGAGCTGGTCGCCCTGGCCGTACCCGTTGAGATGGGACATGCCCTTGCCCCGCAGACGGAATACCTTGCCGAACTGGGTACCCGGCGGGATGGAGAGACGGACCTTGCCCGTAAGGGTCGGGACCTCCACCTGGTCGCCCAGGGCCGCCTGGCTGAAGCTGAGCGGCATGACGTAGATGATGTCGTCATCCTGTCGTTCGAACAACTCGTGAGGTTCCTGTTCGATGACGACGAGCACGTCGCCCGCCGCTCCGCCGCGTATCCCGGCGTGGCCCTGGCCCTGGAGGCGCATGTAGTTCCCATCGCCGGCGCCGGTCGGGATATCCACCTTGACCGTAACCGTCTTCATCTGTCTGCCCTGCCCCTCGCACGCGAGGCAGGGCCGGTCGATAATCTTCCCCTGCCCGTGGCAGTTCGGACAGGTCGTTACGTTCATCACGACGCCGAACAGGGAGGACGCGCGCTGCTGCACCTGGCCCTGCCCGTGGCAGGTGGGACAGGTCCGCACGCCGTCCCGGTCGGCGGCGCCGATGCCGTTGCAGCGTTCGCAGGGTACGTAGCGTTTGATGCGAATCGTCTTGCTGACACCCTGGGCCAGTTCTTCCAGGGTCAGCCGCAGGTTAACCCGGAGGTCCTCGCCGCGGTTGCTCGCCCTGCCACGGGTCCGCCCGCCGAAGAGGTCGCCGAATAAGCCGCCTCCGAACAGATTCCCCAGTATGTCTTCGAAGTCTCCGGCATGGGTGAAGTTTTCCCACTGGAACCCGCCCGATCCGAAGTCGCTCGCCACGCCCTGGTGCCCGAACCGGTCGTACCGCGTACGCTTGTCCGGATCGCTGAGCACCTCATAGGCTTCGGCGGCCGTCTTGAATTTTTCCTCCGCCGCCTTGTTGCCCGGATTCCGGTCCGGATGAAACTGCATGGCCAGCTTTCGGTACGCTTTCTTGATCTCGTCTTCGGATGCCGAGCGCGCGACACCGAGGGTATCGTAGTAGTCCTGTTTTGCCATTTTCCGCTGGACTCCGCTGTCTAATCCCCGTCCTGATTCTGCGCCTTGGCCGGCGGCCGCGTCACAATGACCTTGGCCGCGCGAAGGACCTTTTCATTGAGGGTGTACCCCTTTTCAACCACGTTGATGACCGTGTCGGCGGGGTGGTCTTCGTTTTCTACGGCCATGACGGCTTCATGCCGGGTCGGATCGAAGGCTTCCCCGTCCGCCGCGATCTCCTTCATGCCCGCCTTTTCCAGTTTTTCCAGCAGTTGCTGGCGGATCATCTCGAATCCCTGGGCAAAGGACCGGGTCTCCTCGCTGGTCTGCGGTGCCTGGAGGGCCCTTTCCATGTTGTCCAGTATGGGCAGCAATTCGGTGATCAGAGATTCCCCGGCGTTTTTGACCAGCGCGGTGAATTCGCGTCCTGTGCGTTTCTTGTAGTTGTCGAACTCGGCGGCCAGGCGTACCCAGCGGTCCTTGTAGCGCTGGACCTCCTTCGCCAGTTTCGCCTGCTCGTCTTCCGGCGCGCCATCCGGAGTGCCGGAAGATTCCGGTTCCACTGCGGGTTCTTCGCCGGATGCGGACTCCGCGGTCCGGTTGGTCTGGTCGTCCTGGTCGTCCGTCACCGTCGTCTGTCCGTTGCCCGTTTCGGCGCCGTGCTCCGTCCCGGCCTTGGACGCGGGACCGGCCTCGGACGCGGGACCGGCCTCGGGGCCGTTCTCGACCGTCGGGGTCCCGGCCGCTTCGGCTACGTCGCCAGACGACGCCGTGGTTTCCCGCCCGGCTTCCTCTTCCTTGCCCATAATCGTTTTGAACCTCCAGTGTCAAACAGTTGACAAACTCGTGTGCATGTGTTCCCCGTGTCCGCGCCAGTTATACCATAACGAAAACGAAAAAACGAAGCGGGCGTGATCACTCACGTCCGCTGGTAAACTGGATCGGGACGAAAACCACGGGCTCACGCGAGCCACGGGCTCACGCGAAAATCGTGTTCAGGTATCTCGCCGTATACCCGACGACGGACATCAGGCGGGCATAGGGCATGCGGGTCGGGCCGATCACCCCGATAACGCCCGTCATGCCGCTGATTCGATAGGTCGACGTCACCACACTGCAGGACTGTACTTCGTTCTGGCCGTTTTCGCGTCCGATGGTAACCGCGATCCGGTTTTCATGATGGCGCTCGCTCAGCCAGTGGGCCACCGTCCGCTTGTGTTCGAGAAATTGAAGCAGCGACGAGAGCTTCGTGTAATCCGTCACGAACTCTGGCTGCGACACGATATAGGTCGTGCCGCCGATATGAGTCTTCTCGTTCTCCTCGAAATCGAAGAGGTAATCGCTGTACTGGAT
>JAJECR010000262.1 GCA_022821935.1 Candidatus Latescibacterota bacterium | reverse complement strand
GTATTGAGCAAAGGCAATTTAGATAAAGAAACTATTGTATTGCAAGCAAAGGATGATGTGGATGTGGGTGACTATGCGGTTCTCCAAACAGGAGTGAGTAACGGTGGAGTAAACACACGCATATTCCAGTCTTATTGGTTCCCATATGAGACGGTATCCGCTGAAGATTACGTTTTATTGAAAACGAGAATAGGTAAACAATTCAATTACAAGTTGAAAAAACACAAAGGCACTGCACATGTCTTTTTCTGGGGACTTGATGAGGCAATATGGGAAGACGATGATCGTGCTTTGGTTCTCTTGCATGCCCCGGAATGGAAAAGCTCGCTAGTCAAAGAGATGGAGACTGCTTAGCCAGACCCAGCTGTCTAAATTAGGAGGATATGACTATTTAAATATAACGTCAGACTCCGTTCTTAATGCCCGGTCGTGTTCCCATCGACTGGGTTGTTTTTTGTTTTGCAATGTGGTGAGCGTCGAATCCTGAACTTGACTCAGCATCCGATAACTTTACAACCGATAGCTTGTTCTGCTGCAGTATGTTGGTTACAAGATTAGGAGCTTGGGGATTCTGTATCGTTCTAACATCTTGGGGTTGAGTAGTCTGTGATTGATAGCTGAATCAGTTGAGTTTGTCAGATAGGATTTCAAACTGATACACTACCCCAGAACAGGTGGTCCACGATCTAGAAATTAGCATGGATAAATAGAACCAAACCGGTAGGAACGCTGCCGTGCGCGCATACGTTATCGACAACAACGTGCTTCGCCAGGCGGATCTGCCCGATCCGCGGGATCCCGGTCCGGGGGAGGCACTAGTATGCGTGCGATCCGTCTCGTTGAACTACCGGGATCTCATGGTTGCGCGGGGTCGGTACGGCAGGCCGTTCGAAGGTTCATTCATTGCCGGTTCCGACATGGCGGGTGATGTGCTGAAAACGGGTTCGGGCGTCGCGGATATCCGGCCGGGCGACCGGGTGGTGAATGCGCCTTTCCTCCGATGGCCTGCCGGAAGACTCACTCCTGAGCGGATGAAGACCCTGGTGGGAGCGGGCGGAGTGGACGGTGTCTTATGCGAGCAGGTGTGCTATCCTACCGACGCCCTGGTCCCCATGCCTTCCCATTTCTCCTACCAGGAAGGCGCGACGCTGCCTATAGCCGGGTTGACTGCCTGGGCTTCGGTCGTGTCTCAAGGTGGCGTGCAGTCCGGCGAGTGGGTGTTGCTCCATGGCACGGGCGGCGTTTCCGTGTTTGCAGCCCAACTCGCAGGGATCGCAGGAGCGCGGACTTTGCTGACCACCGCGTCTGAAGATAAAGCCATCAGAATGAAGGAAGGATTTGGCGTGATTGAGACCTTCGATTACCGCGACGACGACTGGCCGGAACAGGTCCGTTCCTTTACCGGAGGCGCCGGGGTCGATCTTGTCGTTGACGTGGCTGGTGGCCAGACCTTTGCGAAGTCCCTCAAGGCCTGCGCATTACATGCCCGGATTTCGCTTGTAGGCATCCTGGACGGCTTCGAAACCCGTCTCAATCCCTTCGATATCATCGGCCGTCAAATCCAGGTCCGGGGGATCTACACTTCTTCCACCGACGACCTGCGCGACCTGGCGAGGGCCTGCGAGGCGTCGAAGCTCAGGCCCTGTATCGACCGCGCGTTTTCTTTTGATGAAGTACCCGCGGCCTATGACTACCTCGAATCGCAGCGGCATCTCGGCAAGATCGTGTGCGCGCTGCCTTGACGTTTCCAAGCTGCGAGGCAGGTCATATCGGAGACCCGCGAATTCGCTTGCTGAAAGTTTAAAACATCTTCAAGTGGCGCATCCTGTCGGTCACCCGTCCGATGCAGGCTGCCTTTTCGTACCCGGCGTCGCGGAGTTTTGAGATCACTTCATCGATTCTGGCTGAAGGTACGCCGGCCAGGAGACCGCCGGATGTCTGGGGATCGTAGAGGATGGCGTCCGTCACGCCTGGGGCAGCCTCTACCTGCCACCTTTTCTGCAGATGTTCCCGGTTGGAGGGTGCCAGGGTGCTTTCCAGGCCAGTGGCGATACACTCCTTGATACCTTCGTAGCGGGGTACGCGGTCGACTTCGATCTCCGCGCCCGTACCGCTGGCCTCGAGCATCTCGGCCAGGTGGCCTGCCAGGCCGAACCCGGTCACGTCGGTGACGGCCGGTATGCAGGTTTGCGCAAGGACCCGCGCCGCCTCCCCGTTCGACTGCAGCATGCCTTCGAGTACCTCGTCGACCCACCGGCCCCTGGCCTTGAGGTGCATGTCGGCCGCGAGAATGATCCCCGTTCCGACGGGTTTGGCCAGGACAAGCCCGTCGCCGGGCCGCAGTCCGCCCTTCCTGAACACGGAGTCGCTGCCGGTCAAGCCGTTCATGGTCACGCTGACGGCCGTCTCCGATCCTTCGCTGGTATGGCCGCCGAGCAGCGTGATCCGCAGTCGCCGGGCTTCTTCCGCGATCCCGCCCATGAGCTGTCTGAGATCGTTCGCCACGAGGTGTTTTTCCGCATACGGGAGGGTGACTGTGACCAGCGCCGAATGTGGATCGGCCCCCATGGCGTACAGGTCGGACGCGGCGTGGACCAGGGCGATGCGGCCGAACAGATGCAGGTCGCCGGTGAAGGCGCGGAATCCGTCCACTGTCTGCACCAGCGACCGTCCGGAGGGTATCTCCAGAAGCGCCGCGTCGTCGGCGTCGTGCAGGCCGATCCGCACATCCTCACGGTTGTAGACCTCCAATTCGTCGAGCACGCCGGTTAGCACGGTAGACCCGACCTTGGCGCCGCAACCGGCGCAGCGCATAGCTGCCTCGTCCGGGTCTCCATCGGCTTCTTTCACGGCGCGCGACGAATCGTCCGCAGGATCCATGGGCGGCAGCAGGGACGGTTCGAACTTTCGCATCCACCGCCGGTCGATCCAGTCCTTCAGACGCCATACCCACGCTCCGTGGAAGGCGATGTGGCGCCGGCTCGCGACGGCGTTCCGCGTGCCGGTCATCAGCAGCGCGAGCGCCGAAGCCTGGGGTTTGTACGGAACCGGTGACCGATTTTCCATGAAGGCGTGGATATTCCGTGCCAGGAACGGTCCCTCCCGGACGGCGTAGACACCGGATTTGGGCAGGGGACGGGACTCGAATTCGATGCAGTCGCCCGCTGCGAAGATATTTTCGTGACCCGTGACCTGGAGCGTGGGCCGCACCCGGATAAACCCGGCGTCGCTGGTGTCCAGGTTCGTCTTACCTAACAGAACGGGCGGCGCGCCTCCTGTCGCCCAGAGCAGGAAATCGCAGGGCAGGGACGGATGACCTTCGAAATGAACCTCCATTTCATCCACACCCGCGACGCGTTGGCCGGTCAGGCAGGTGATGCCCTTCTCTTCGAGGTACCGCCCTATAATCCTGGCAACCCGGGGATTATGGCCCGTCAGCAATGTGGACTGCGACTCCACGAGCGTAATCCGGATCGGCGCGAAGCGTTCACCCCACCTCGCGTTCATGGCGAAAGCCAGCTCCGCACCGGCCGCTCCGCCGCCCGCAATGACGATCCGCAGGGGTTGCCCGTCGGCGCGGTGGTTTCCCTCGAACTGGTGGACCCTTCGCAGCAGCTTGCCGAGTGGCCTCGTGGGCACGGCGTGTTCCCGCACGCCGGAGGTATCCATGCCCCGGGGAATGGAGCCAATGTTGATCGAAAGGGTATCGTAGGCCAGTGGCGGTCTGCCGTCCTCGAAGAAAACCTGTTGCATGGCCGGGTCGAGGCCGGCGACTCGGGCCTGGATAAACCGGATACCCGCCCACGCGCACAGCGGCCTCAGTTCCATTTCCATTTCATCAGGGCGGTACAGCCCGGCGAGGCAACCGGGAAGCATGCCGGAATAGCAGACGGTGGATTCGTCCGAAATGAGCGTGACGCGGATGCCGCGAAGCGCCTTTTTCATGGCCAGCATGCGGATCACCTGCACGTGGGAGTGCCCGCCGCCGACCAGCACGAGGTCTTTTTTAAAGGGCGATGCATGGTTCATGATCATTTCGACTTTGTATCGCCGCGCGCTCTTTGAAACGAACTACTCGCTATGAATCGCCGCGCGCTTCAATTGGACGTGCG
>JAJECR010000121.1 GCA_022821935.1 Candidatus Latescibacterota bacterium | reverse complement strand
AATGGACCCGCCCCGTAAGGTAGAAGGACTTGCTGATGAGCGTTGTGAAACCTTCCAGCAATGCCGCGGTCACGAAGGCCACGAGGATTTCCGGCATGTTCTTGTGGAATCCGATCACGGCGGGCCGGTAGTCTTCGAACTGAACCCATTCAGGAATCTTCGAATCGACTTCCCGGAAGTAGCGCTGCAGAGATTCGGGCGCTCTATTCAGGCCGTTCTCGTCCTGGTGCAGGCCGGCGTGAATGTACTGGTGCATCTCGCCGGGCGGCATGCCTGACAGGTCTTCCATCACCGGATCCAGGTCATCGTCGCCGATCAGGGTGTGTCCGATGTAATTGTCGGCGAACTCCGGATTCAGGGACCTGGCCTGCTCATAACCTTTTGCATAAGACGATGGTACCTGGAGCAAAATGTTCTCGCATTTCAGCGATCTTACATAGTTGCAACGAGTTATTGATATAGGGGATAAGGTAAAATACCGCCAAGTAATGTCAATAATTTAGATTTAATACGAGTTTATGATCACATTCTCGACTATTCCTTTAAGTCAGTTGAATTCCATTATGCTCGCCATTTATTGCACACGTGTACATTCGAGGTTGAGTATGGCTCCCGACACGAGCATTACTTAAATCTGAACATTCGGCTGATCAAAGCGACCATAGGGCAAAAGATCCGCAATTCACCTCACTGGTCCGATACGTGCAGTACAAATACTTGAAACCGGTCCGCCGCGATGAGGCGCCACGAGGCTGTCACCGGTTTGCACTGCGAGGAACAAGCAGCACCCGGGTTTCCGGTCTGCCCTTCGATGCATTCAGGCGTGTACCATCTACCGCCTCAGGAAGCACAGAAAGAGCGCTGTTACGTCCGCATCGACCGTGGATGCAGCAGCCTTCGATTTCAGTGTCCCAAAAAGACGAGCCGTTTACCGGCACCCTATCCTGGAACCGGCAGGCTTCTTCCTGACTGTCCGTTTACAGAGATAGGCGGTGGAACCTCCGTTTTCGGTCATCCGAGACGGGGAATCCCGCTGTGCCGGATGCACCCGTTGCGCCTGGGCAGTCCTTTGCATACAGGCGCTTTCAATGGAAAGGTATTCTCGTTGCAACTATGAACACGCAATCAAAAAGGGCAGGGGACGTAAATCTGATACACGCTTGTCTGCAGGGTCGATCGGATGCGCAAAGCCAACTTTACGATCTGTATTTTACGCCAGACAAGCCAGTCCACTTCTGGGTCTACCAGAAAGCTTACTGGATTCCGGCAGGTGAAAAGGAAGACATCCTGAATGATATATACATCGCAGTCATGCAAAGCCTTCCACAATTCGAATTCCGCAGTGCGCTGAGCACCTACATTACCCGCATTGCGAAGATCAAGTGTCTTGACGCCATGCCTTCGCGCCTCGGCGTCGCCCGGGGGCGGGGCATCAAATTCGTCGACATCGACTGGTTCGCAGCAAGCAGCGAGGCGGGGGTGCAGCTGGAGGACACCGATCCCAACAACAGGCCGGACCGGTTTTTAAGGGTGATGGAGGAAGAAGAACAGGTTTACCTGTTGCATACCGCCCTGAAACACTACACGGGCCCGAGATGCCGGGACGTGCTGAAAATGTACGTCAGGGAACTGAAAGGAGAAATGAGCAGGGAGGACATCGCGGAAGTTTTTGGGGTGTCAGTACAACGCATGGGACAGATGATCTATGACTGCATGTATCGACTCAGACGTAAAATGCAGAGCAGATTCAGGGACTATGAGCATTTTACAAACTGTGTCTGCGAAGGTATTCGAAGTCCCAATTCAAATAAAAAGGAGTAGTCATGCATCAGCGAGTTGCCGAGCGCGGCAACATCGGCGGGTTGCCAGATCGTACTCAGATCGCTGACCTCCTGCGCAGATACAGCGAACCGCTGCTATCTTCATGTCCTTCGTCGGAAACGCTGGTGATCTTCCACGAAGACCCGCAGCAGCTTCCCATCAGCGAACAAGAGAACTTGAACAGGCATCTGCAAATATGTCTCGATTGCAGGGACAAACTGCGGTGGCTGGAAGAATCCGAGGCCTCGTCCAATCCCGCTTCTTTTATCCGTGTGATCTGGTATGTGCTTAGCGTACGCCATCCGAGCGAGGCGGAAACCTCGAGTTCCTCCGCCTCAGGCTGTGGTTCAGGCAACCCCGGCTCGCCTGCCTCTCGGACCGTTCACCCGGATACGGCGGCAACGGCCGCGTCCCGAAAAGTACCCGCACCCTTTTTCGTCAGCGGAGATGGCGCGTTGTGTGGAGAAATCAGGCAGGACCGGCATCATCGTATGTATTTCAGAATGAACCGGTTGCCCCGGTCGTTTCAGTGGCATGCCCTGCACATTCGGGCGCTGACGTTTGACCGGCGCATGCTGGTGAGCCGGACCAGGACAATATCGGGACCCAATTTTCAGATCAGCCATCCTCCCCGCATATCGCCCGGTGATCTGGACCGGGTTGAGCTTGGACTGATCCCGTTGCGTTGAGGGGGGCCAGCGCCGATTCTGTACCGTTGCCCGGCTTCGACGGGCTGATTATGGCCGGGTATCCGGGCATTAAAATATTGACATTCGGCAGGGGGCAAGTACGTTACGAAGTGTCCAGGCTAAGCGTGCGACGGGATACGCGAACATCCGGTGCGGGAGCGTCTATCATTGTAGGACAGCCTGGTAAGATGAGGCCGCCCTGGTACCGGCCATGAAGGAATTGGCCAGATGGAAATGATCTATCCGCGGCGAAAAACCCGTGAAGTCCGCGTCGGGAACATCACGATCGGCGGCGGGAATCCGATCGTCGTGCAATCGATGATTACGGAAAACACCCGGGACGTCGAAGCCTGCGTGGACGCGATCATCCGGTTACACGAACTGGGGTGCGAAATCGTTCGCGTGACCACGCCCACGCTGGCGGACGCCCATAGCCTGCGGGAGATCAAGCATGCCCTGGTCCTGAGGGGCGTGGACGTGCCCCTGGTTGCGGATGTGCATCATCAGGGCACCCGAATCGCCGAGGAAGTCGCCCGGTCGGTCGACAAGGTACGCATAAACCCCGGCCTGTTCGTATTCCAGCGGCTGTCCGATACCATAGAATACACCCCGGAGGAATTCGAAGCCGCAAGACGAAAGGTGGAGGAGGACCTGGCGCCCGTGATCAGGGTCTGCCGGGAGCGGGACATCGCGATGCGAATCGGCGTAAATCACGGCTCCCTGTCGGACCGCATGACCGTAACCTACGGCGACACGCCGCTGGGCATGGTGGAATCCGCGCTGGAGTTCATAGGCATCTGCGAGGCGCACGACTACCGGAATCTGATCGTGTCGCTCAAGGCGTCCCGCGTGCCCGTCATGTTACAGGCCAACCGGCTCATGGCCAGCCGCATGGACGAAGAAGGCATGGACTACCCGCTGCACCTGGGCGTCACCGAGGCCGGCGACGGCGAGTACGCCCGGGTCAAGTCGACTTCGGGCATCGGCACCCTGCTGGCCGAGGGGCTGGGGGACACGATCCGGGTATCTCTGGCGGAGGACCCGGCCAACGAAATCCCCGTTTGCTACGATATCCTGCAGGCGTTGGGCCTCCGCCGGACCAAGGTGGAGTTCATTGCCTGTCCCTCCTGCGGCCGAACCAAGTTCAACCTGGAAAACGTACTGGCCGAGGTCAAGTCGGCCACCGATCATCTCGCGGGCCTCGACATTGCCGTCATGGGATGCATCGTCAACGGTCCCGGCGAGATGGCCGATGCGGATTACGGATACGTGGGACGCGCGAACGGTATCATTTCGCTTTACCGCGGGCGTGAATGCGTGAAGATGAGCGTGCCGCAGGAACGCGGCGTCGAGGAACTGGTCGGCCTGATCAAGGCGGACGGCCGCTGGGTCGATCCCTAGCCTTTGGCGCATCGCGGCTTAAGCATCCGCAGGATATCGTCCAGTTCGAAGACGAACCCGAACGCCAGGGCGACCCGCCATAACGCGAGTTCCTTTCCTGCTTCCGTTCTTGCGGTTTCCCGATTCTCCACTGCGGTCACGGCCTGGCGGATAGTGGAACAGATCACTCCGTAACGACGCATGTCCAACATGCCTCCCGGCGACATGAGCAGGCACCAGTTATGGCGAATCCCATGTAGATCAGGTGATTGACGCCGTGGGCCCGGCAAAGGGCGGCCAGTTGCCGGCCGTTTTCGGCGACGCCCTCTTCCGGTTCCGGCCTCGCCTGGGGAGCGAAATCGACCCGGGCAAATCCCCGATCGATATCGCCGGTATTGTGTCCGCCGGGGAAGACATGCTCGACGCGAAACCTGTTCAGTTCCTCGTAGACCGGGTCGCTGTCAACCCGCTGCACCGCATCGGGTTCAGGGCCGGCCAGTAAGGCCGCACGCCGGTATCCGGGGTGATCCCTGTGATACGATCCTCCGCCCACGACGTGGAGCAGCTTCATGTCAGTTGATCGGATCGCCCGGAGCAACGGTGGAAATACCTCCCGGCATATCTCATCCGCCCTGGCGAAATACTCAACGGCCCGGTGCCATCCCGCGTATTCCTCCCGGCATCCCGTGTCCCAGGCGTGCATGACGACAAACGCGGTATGCGCGGTGTCGATCGTTATTTTCGATCGTTGCCAGCCCCCGTATCCCCGCCCAGGGGCCTCAAGCGAGTAATCAGCATCGAATTGCTGGTAATACCCTGCGGGTATAGAAACTCTGGCCATTAGAAATGATTATTGGGTTGACCAAATTGACGCGAATCTTTAAGTTGTTGCTTTCACGGCGCGCAAATCCCGGTGTCGATCCCTGCCCCAGGCCAGCTTTCAGGAGGTTGTACTGAATGCCTGACACGTTGACTGTCATTGACAACCGGACGGGCAAACAGTACGAGATCCCGATCCTGTACGGGACCTATCCCAGGTACGGTGCCGCGATTCCCACCACGGACTTTCGACAGATCAAGGTGTCCGAGGACGATTTCGGTCTGCTTGGATACGATCCGGCCTTCAACAATACCGCCTCCTGCCGGAGCAGCATCACCCACATCGATGGCGAGAAGGGCATACTTCGATACCGGGGTTATCCTATCGAGGACCTGGCGGTCAGAAGCTCCTTTCTCGAAGTCGCCTTCCTGATCGTCCACGGCATGCTGCCGACCAGGGCCGAGCTCGACGAATGGTCCTACGATATCACGCACCACGCCATCGTCCACGAGAACATCAAGAAGTTCATGGATGGATTCAGGTACGACGCCCACCCCATGGGTATCCTGATCAGCACAGTCGCCGCGCTGTCTACCTTCTACCCGGAAGCCAAGCAAATACGCGACGTCGCCATACGAAACGAACAGATTCACCGGCTCATCGCCAAGATACCGACCATCGCCGCCTTCGCGTACCGGCACAGCCAGGGCTTCCCCTACACCTATCCGGACAACGGCCTGGGCTACTGCGGCAACTTCCTGTCCATGATGTACAAGATGACGGAACAATACACCCCGGATCCCGTGCTGGAAAAGGCCCTGGACGTGGTGTTCATCCTGCACGTGGACCACGAGCAGAACTGCAGCGCCAACGCCATGCGAAGCGTCGGCAGTTCCCTCCCCGATCCCTACGTGTCCGTCGCCGCGGCAGCGGCCGGGCTGTACGGCCCCCTGCACGGCGGCGCGAACGAGCAGGTGCTGCACATGCTGCAGGAGATCGGACACATCAGCCGCGTACCCGAATACATCAAGAAGGTCAAGCAGGGCGATATACGGCTCATGGGGTTCGGCCACAGGGTATACAAGAACTACGATCCACGGGCCAGGATCCTCAAGGAGATGACCCACCGGGTGCTGGGCGTGACCGGAAAGAACACCCTGCTCGACGTCGCCGTGGAACTGGAGCGCATCGCCCTCGAAGACGACTATTTCGTCAACCGGAAACTCTATCCCAATGTCGATTTCTATTCGGGCCTCATCTACCAGGCCATGGGCTTTCCGCTTGAAATGTTCCCCGTGCTCTTCGCTATCCCCCGCACCGTGGGCTGGCTGGCGCAGTGGGCGGAAATGCTGGATGACCCGGAGCAGAAAATCGCGCGCCCCCGCCAGATTTATTCCGGAGACGACGTCTGCCACTACGTGCCGATAGAGGATCGGTAGTACCTCGGCGGTACGATGGTACTACGCTGGATCTTCAACTAACTCCGCTGTACCCACCTGTAGGCGTCCCTGCTGTTCTTCCCCATGATTTTCTCGAGGGCTTCCGGCCCCCGCGGCTCGAAGCATGCCATGGCCAGCGATTGCACCTGGCGGTAGGAAGCGTATCTCCAGGATACCGGCCAGTTGCTGGCATAAAGCAGCCTGTTCTCGCCAAAGGCGTTCCAGAGCACGTCAAGGACCGGCCCGTAGTAAGCCGGGTCCTCCGGCGGCGGGGAGGCCTGCGCCAGTTCTACCATGCCCGATATTTTGCAGAACACCTGGGGATGTGCCGCTGCGCTGCGGATGCCTGATACCCATTCCTCGTCCGGCCGCCCACCTGTCACCGGCACGTGGGCCAGATGGTTCAGCACGATCCTGAGGCCGGGGAAACGCGCGGCGCAGTCGGCCACGGCGGGCAGCCACTCCTTGCCCACGAGCAGGTCCAGCGTCAGGTCGTGGGCGGCGAGCTGCTCCATGGCCCCGAGATATACCGGGTCGTCAACCGGCGCCTTGCCCAGCCTGATGCCGTAGAAGAGATCATGCTCCGCGAATCGATCCAGGTCGGATTCGAAACGGGCGTCCGGAGGCTCCAGGTGTCCCACCAGGCCCAGCAGGAAGGGATCGTCCTCGGCCAGGTCCAGGATCCACTGATTGTCTTCCACCCATGCGCTGGCTTCCACGACGACCGTGCCGGTCACGCCCTCAGCGCGCGCTTCCCGCTTGAAATCCTCCGGCATGATGCGCCGGTAGAGAAACGCGTCGTCGGGGTTTGGCCATGGCACGCCCTGTGGCCGGGACGGATCGTAGAAGTGGGTATGGGTATCGACGATCACGATGCGTTCCTTTCCGGGATCTTCCGGCAACTTTCGAAGAAATCCGCGTTGGACGCCGAAAAGCCGAATTGCTGCTCGATTTCACGGATCGCGACTTCCGTCACGAAGAGTTCGTCCAGCGTATCCGGGAACTCGACCCCCGCCGTGCAGTCGCGCAGGAACACGATGTTGTATCCGTACCGCGCCATGGAACGGATGCCGTAGTCCCTGCCCAGGACACACCAGTTTGTGGCGAAGCCGGCATAGACCAGGTGGAGCACATTCCGTTCGGCCAGCACCTCGTGCAGTTCGGCGCCGCTGGTGATCACCACGTCTTCGTCGCGGACGTCCACGGCCGGCGAGATGGTCAGGTCGTCGCTGATGGGATCCCAGTGCAGACCGATGCCCGGCGGCTGGCTCCGGGGACCCCGATAGGCCGGGTACGCGCCTCCCCGGCTCCGAAAGCCCGGCGGCGGCCAGCCCGTGCCGCCGCGCGGCGGCACGGGCGCCGAGGGATTCCGTGTCGACTGGGGAAACTGCCGCGCCACTTCGGGCGACGGGGCGTGTATTACGGCCAGGCCGGCCTTCCGGCTCATTTCAATGGCCGGCACGATCGCCTCCCGGGTGACCCGGGCGGCCCGCTCGATCCAGCTGTCGATGAAATGGGTATTCCACAGGTCTACCAGCACGAGCGCCGTCTGCTCGACGGGCAGTTCCATCCGGATTTCCCGCCGGATGAAGTGCTCTTCCCTGCAGGGCACGTCGGCCGGGGTGCTGTCCTGGTAGTATCTTACTTTCAGATCGAGTACGGACGGGCTATTTCCCATTTTTTCCTGCCTTCGCCCTGGTCTTCGATGGCATTTGGGGCGCCGCCTTCTTGGTCGACGCTTGATCCGCCTGCTGTGACGGTTCCCGGACCCCGGCCGGGCCACCGTTTCCCATGCGTTGGACGATCTCATCCACATCGTAGACACATCCACCCCAGGCGCCGCCGCCGGCCTGCTGCAGGACTGCCCAGAGGCGGGTGTCGTCGGGAAGATTCGGGTCGATGGCCAGGTCGGGCCGCGGCGGACGCCCGGCGAGCTGCCTGGTGCCTTCCTCGACGCCGAAAGTGCCCTCCGCATTCCCGACCAGGTTGATAGAACCCGTCAGGTCGTTCCGGTCTATGACGATTTCGATCCGATCGCCGTCGAGCACTTTGCCGATGGGCCCTCCGGCCAGGGCCTCGGGTCCGACGTGGCCGATGCAGGCGCCCGTCGAAATGCCGGAAAAACGGGCGTCGGTCAACACGGCCACGTGCTTGCCGAAGGACAGGTGTCTCAACGCGGCGGTGATCTGGTACGTCTCCTCCATCCCGGCGCCCATGGGGCCGCGGCAGATGAGGATCAGCACGTCGCCGGGTCTGATCCGGTCCTCGCCCCGGCTCTTGATGGCGGCGATGGCGTCCCGTTCCCGCGTGAATACCCGCGCGGGTCCCGTTTTTCGGTATACCCCGTCGGGATCCACCACGGTCGGGTCAATCGCCGTGCTCTTGATCACTGCGCCTTCCGGCGCGAGATTGCCCCTGGGAAACGTCACCGTACTCGTCAGTCCCCGGTTTCGCGCCCGTTCGGGGGACATGATGACATCATCGGGGTCGATTCCGTCCACCTTCTTCAGCCGCTCTCGGACTCGCCGCCGTCTTTCAGAGGTTTGCCACCAGTCCAGGACCTGCCCCAGGGACGTACCCGCCGCGGTGAGCACCGATTCGTGCAGCAGGCCCATCTCCCGCAGGTGCAGCATCACTTCCGGTACGCCACCGGCGAGGAAGGCGATCACCGTGGGATAGCCCGTGGGGCCATTCGGCAGCACGTCTACCAGCCGGGGCGTCCGGCGGTTTATCCTGACCCAGTCCTCTATCGTGGGACGGCGCAAACCGGCGGCATGGGCGACCGCGGGGATGTGCAGCAGCAGGTTGGTCGAACCCCCGAAGGCGGCGTGGACCGTCATGGCGTTCTCAAGGGCTTCTTCGGTCAGGACCTTCCGGACGGGCATTCCCTCGGCCTCAAGCCGCATCAGCGCCCGGGCCGAACGCCGGGCCATATCGGTCCAGATAGGCTGGCCGGACGGCGCCAGCGCGCTGTGAGGCAACGCGAGTCCGAAGGCTTCCCCCACGACCTGCGAAGTAGCCGCCGTGCCCAGGAACTGGCAACCGCCGCCCGGCGACGCGCAGGTTCGGCAACCCATGTCGGCCGCGTATTCCAGCGAGATTTCCCCGTGGGCGTACCTGGCGCCGATGGACTGGATCTTGCCCGCGTCCTCGCCCTCCTCCGCCGGCAGCGTAACGCCGCCCGGCACCAGCACGCAGGGCAGGTCATGGGAAGACGCCAGCGCGATCATCATGGCGGGCAGGCCCTTGTCGCACGTCGCCACGCCGATCACGCCGCGGCGCGTCGGCAGGGACCGGATCAATCGGCGGAAGACGATAGCCGCGTCGTTCCGGTATGGGAGGCTGTCCATCATGCCGGGCGTGCCCTGCGTGCGGCCGTCGCAGGGATCGGAGCAGTAGCCGCCGAAGGGGATGCCGCCCAGGGCCGTCAACTCCTCGGCGGCCGCCTGCATGAGCAGGCCGACTTCCCAGTGGCCCGTATGATATCCCAGGGCTATCGGCGTTCCATCGGGTGCGCGGATGCCTCCCTGGGTGCTGAGGATCAGGTATTGCCGTCGGTTCAGCGCGTCGGGACTCCATCCCATGCCCACGTTCTGGGACAGGGCGAACAGGTCGCCGCTGGGGCTTTCCCTCAGCATGTCGTCGGTGAGAGGCAGGCTGCCTTCGGGGCCGGGCGCGCTGGACTGTATGTCGTATATGCCCGGATCGGAATGGCCGACGACGGTTTCGAAGGACAGCAGGGATGGTGGTTTCATGATTGGGCTCTTCCGTTATCGATACGCCCGGCGTTCCAGGAAGCGTACCAGTAATCCGAGGTGAGTGCCGACGGGACTTCTTCAAAGTAATACCGGGTTTCGCCGCCCTGGAAACCCGGCAGGAGATGGTCTTCGTCGGATTGCATGATTTCGTCGACGGGCTTTAACCGCGTCCACAGGGCTTCCGCTTCTTCCGGGGTAAAGCGCTCCCCCAGCGGCCTGCCCCACTGAAGGGTCATGGGGTGGACCGTTTCAATTCCCCGGGCTTCCGGCGCGGTTAAGGCGTCCCCGTCCCTGCAGTGTTGATTGTATATGTGCCGGGCCGTTTTGCTCAGGCAGACGGTCGATTTGATGACGCCCTTTTCGCCCCTCCCGGGATGGAGGACGTCCAGGGCGTGTCTATAGGCGGCGGCATCCGCGGCCAGTACGGCACGCAGCGCCGCCTCGCCATGATTCATGTAACCGGCGGACCGCGCGTTCCATCGCAGGCAGGTGTCGCGGGCTCCGGGCGACAGGTGCTCGATCCAGTCGGTCGTATGCCAGTGCGTCAGGCGTGCGTATCCACCGTGGATCGTACGCCGGTGTCTCGTGGAATAGTCGCTCCCCCAGTGGAGGATGGGAAGAATGTAGACGACCCCGTCTCCCGCGCGGAGGTGGGTCTGCACACCGCCCGGGACCGGCGACCGGGGATCTCCGGACATGGACGCGTTCTCCTCCGGGGTGTTGCGACGGACGTGGCTGCCCGGTACGACCCAGAGCACACGGTCGTCGTAAAGCGGCACGTTCCACTGGACGTACCGGGGGCCGTTTTCCAGGATGTCGTCCGCGTAGGCCATGAGCGGACAGTTCAGGGGCGGGTAGAAATCACGGTGCCACCGGGCGGGGCCGTGGTCTCTCACGGGGTTGCACATGAGCATCATTTCCGTCGCCGGTGCGTCGTCTTCGGCGAGGAGCACGCTGCTTACCCCCTGGACGTTCTCGTGGAGCCAGAACTCGAAAGCCGGCGCCGTT